>JALHRK010000007.1 GCA_022841505.1 Saprospiraceae bacterium
TGGACCCGATCCGGATGGCCGGGCGGTCGTTGAAGCTTCGGTAATAGGTTTGAAAAATCAGCCACACGTTTTCCTGTGCAGAAGCGTCAATTGGAGGGGAAATTAACCAGGCATCCTGATCCTGGTTTTGTGGAGTAGTGCAGGTAACATCGGAGTCATAAATCATCCATCCTCCGGATGCCGTGGTTGAATTAATGGATGCTGTTGCATAGGAACCCTGCGGCCCGGTGGTAGTTCTGCGCCAGGTAGAAGCTGGATGATTGTTGCCAAGCCTTTTCACCGCCGTCCAGTCTGCTGGAAAAGCGCCGTTAAACCCCTCTGAGAAAAAGATATTTTGTGCATGCGTGGGTTGAAACTGCAGTAAAAAACCAACAAGAGCAGGTAAGTAGCGTTTGATCATAGCTTTAGATTTTTATCCTGATTAGTGTCTGTCTTTATAGACTAATCTACGGTCAATATTATATACGCCAAATAGCAATCAAGCGCTGCCATTGATTTGATATGGTGCAAAAGACAAGGGGCTTTTGCTTATTGCTTGGCCATAAACGCATAATAAGCTTCAAACAAACTTTTTTTATCCACTGGAACAACACCCGGGTGTTCGCAAACCTGCCCCCCGGCCAGGTTTGCAAGCGCTGCCATGGGTTCCATGTCCATGCCCAGTGCAATACCCAGCGCCGCTACACTAATTACGGTATCGCCTGCGCCACTGACATCGGCAATGTCGCGCGCTTCGGTTGGCAAAATGAACCTGCGGTTGTCGCCATCTAAGAACAGCCCTTTTTCAGAGAGCGTGATCATGGTGTAGCGATTGCCCAGCCGGTTGCGGACTTCTGCTGCCGCTGTTTGCAGGGAAAGCAGCTCTGGGCTGATCGCCATCGAAGCTTGCGCCCGCATTTCTTTTAAATTGGGTTTAAACAATGTGGCGTGTTTGTAGGCCCAAAAGTTGTGGTATTTGGGATCCACCACGGTCGGAATGTCCCTGCGGAGGGCTTCCAGCATGACGTCGTTGATGATTTTTGGCGATAAAACCCCCTTGTTGTAGTCCTGGAAGAGGATCACGTCAATTGCCTGATGGTCAAGTAATTCCAGGATTCGTTGCAACAGCAATTCGGATTCGCTTTCCGCGAGGTCGCTGGTTTCTTCCTTGTCCACCCGCAGCAGTTGCTGGTTGGAGGCAATGATCCGGGTTTTTACGGTTGTAATCCGGTTCGGAGAAAAAACGATACCCTGATCCGACAATCCGGCTGGTGGCAACAAATCCCGCAAACGCTCGCTGTCCGGCCCTGCGCCAACCACCGTACACAACCAGGGCGTAGCACCCAGGGCTTTGATGTTGAGCGCCACATTGGCTGCACCGCCAAGGCGGTCTTCGCTTCGTTGAAAATGCACCACCGGCACCGGCGCTTCCGGGGAAATGCGGCTAACCTGCCCCAGCAGGTAGCGGTCTATCATGACATCGCCCAGGACGAGGACGTTCAGGCGTTCAAAGGCAGCAGCGATGTTTTCGGAATTGCTCATGAATTCATTAAACGACAATATTGATCATCCTTCCCGGAATTACAATGATTTTTTTGATTTCCTGGCCATCGGTCCACTTTTCTACGGCCGCTTTTGCAGCTGCTTCCAGCGAATCTTTGGCGGCATCGGCAGGCAAGGCGATCGTAACCCTCGTTTTGCCATTGATGGCAATCGGATAGTTGAACACATCCTCCTGGAGGAAAGATTCATCGCAGACAGGAAACTTGCCACTCGCATGGATGCTCCCTTCATGACCCAGCGCCTGCCACAACTCATCGGCAACATGCGGCGCAAAAGGCGCAATGAGGACTACCAGCGGTTCCAATACCCCGCGTTTAGAGCACTTCAACTCTCTGAAGTCATTGGTCGCCATCATAAACGCGCTCACGCAGGTATTGAAAGACAAGCGTTCAATGTCTTCTGTCACGCGTTTGGTCGTGCGGTGCAGGACCTTCAATTCGTCGCGGTTTGGCGCATCTTCGGTCACTAAGAAACGGCCTTTGTCGTCGTAAAACATCGCCCAGAATTTGCGCAGGAAGCGGCTTACCCCATCAATGCCTTTGGTGTTCCAGGGTTTGGCCTGTTCAAGGGGCCCCAGGAACATTTCGTACATCCGGAAGCAATCGGCGCCATATTTTTCTACCACATCATCCGGGTTGACGACATTGAACCAGCGCTTGGACATTTTCTCAATTTCAAAGCTGCACAGGAATTTCCGTTCTGCGTCAAGTTTGAAGTTGGCTTTTTCAAACTGATTCAGTTTGTGCGCTTTTTCCAAATCCAATACATCATCGTCCACAATATTCACATCCACATGCAATGCTGTAAAACATTCGGGGGTGTACTTTTGAGTCAAATCATGAGAAACGAACAAATATTCATAAACAGGGGTGCCTTCAGATATGATATACGGCTCTTTGCTGGCTGCCGCTTTGCGAATTTTATCAGCAATCACTTCCGGCTGGTTAATATCGGCAATCAATTCCTCTATTGTCAAAACCAGCAGGCGTTTCCCATCCGATTTAGCAATCCCTTTTTTCAAGGCAATCTTATCCAGTATTTTAAACGATACCACTTCGATTGCCAGGTCATTTGTCGAAAAAGAAAAATCGTAAGTAGTCGTCTCCTGTAAAGTGTTTTGGGCCATTTGAACCGGCTGCATATCAGAAAGCAGCGGCTGTAACACTTTGATCCACAGGAATTCTTCAAAAAAGCATTCTTTTGCCCTGTAAACCAGGTTTGAACGTCCCTGAATCATCCCTTGATTCACCAGCTTCTTTGCATATTCCCGTTCCGGCGCCAATCCCAGATCATACAAAAAATGGTTCCAGAACCGGCTATACAACAAATGCCCGACCGCATGCTCTGATCCACCGAGGTACAAATCTACCTGGCGCCAGTAATTTGCCGCTTCCGGGCTGCAAAATGCATCGTCATTCTGCGAATCCATATAACGGTAAAAATACCAGGAAGAGCCGGCCCATCCGGGCATGGTGCTCAGTTCGTAGGGATATTTGTTTTGATACAACCAGCCTTCCGCGCGGCCTAAAGGTGGTTCGCCGGTTTCGGTGGGCAGGTATTTGTCTACTTGCGGCAGCAACAACGGCAGTTCCGATACTTCGATCAGGTATGGCAGGCCATTTTTCCAATACACCGGCACCGGTTCTCCCCAGTAGCGCTGGCGACTGAAAACCGCATTGCGCAAGCGGTATTGAATTTTTCCTTTGCCCAGGCCATGTTCCTCCAGCCATGCGATCAATTTGGGGGTTGCTTCGGCATAATTCAGACCATTGATGATCCCGGAGTTAATGTAGCGGCCTTCTTTCGTTGCGTCGGCCGCCTCTTCCGTATTTTGTTGCGCATCCAAAATGGGGATGATGGGCAAATTGAAATATTTGGCAAAATTCCAGTCGCGTTGATCGCCCGATGGAACGGCCATCACTGCGCCGGTGCCGTAACCTGCCAATACGTAATCAGCAATCCACACCGGTACTTTTTTCCCATTCAGAGGATTGATGGCGTAGCTCCCCGTAAAAGCGCCGGTTACCCGCTTTTCTGCCATTCGGTCCACATCCGAGCGGGATGCCGTCCATTTGATGTATTTTTCAATATCGGCGCGTTGAGCGTCGGTGGTCAGCGCGGCTACATACTCGTGTTCCGGCGCCAGCACCATAAAGGTTACGCCATAAATCGTATCCACCCGGGTGGTAAAAACTTCGATTGATTTATCGGGGTGGCCATCTACTGCAAACCGCAGGGAAGCGCCCTGAGAGCGTCCGATCCAGTTGGTTTGCTGATCCTTGATGGATTCCGGCCAGTCTAAGGTTTTCAGTCCTTCGATCAACCGGTCAGCATAAGCGGTGATGCGCATGGCCCACTGCTTCATCAGTTTGCGCTCCACCGGGTAGCCGCCCCGTTCTGAAACGCCGTCTTTCACTTCGTCGTTAGAAAGCACGGTTCCCATGGCCGGACACCAGTTTACGAAAGATTCTTCCGGGAATGTCAACCGGTATTTCAGCAACAGCCTTTGTTGCGCTTGTTCGTCCATGGCATTCCAATCAGCTGCACTGAACCGGGGCGTATCGTCATCGCATACCGCCCGGATGCCCGCGTTGCCACTTGCGGCAAAATGATCGGTCAGTTGAGCGATTGGCAGGGCTTTGTCTGCATCCTGGTCGTAATAGTGGTTGAACAATTGCATAAAAATCCACTGCGTCCATTTATAGTACTTAGGATCAGAGGTGCGCACCTCCCTGCTCCAGTCGTAACTCAGACCGAGGTTGTCCAACTGCTGCCGAAACGTAGCGATATTTTCGTCCGTTGTAATTGCAGGATGTTGTCCAGTACTGATGGCGTATTGTTCAGCCGGCAAGCCAAAAGAATCATAGCCCATCGGATGCAGCACGTTATAGCCGCTCAGGCGTTTGTACCGCGAAAAAATGTCGGATGCGATGTAGCCCAAGGGATGTCCAACGTGCAAACCCGCTCCGGACGGGTAAGGGAACATGTCCAATACGTAGAATTTCGGAGATTCCGAATGATTGGAAACCTGGTAAATGTGATTGTCTTCCCAGTAGCGCCGCCACTTTTGTTCAATCTCTCGTGGATTGTATTCCATAGTTGTACTTTGTCAATGGTCTGAACCGTTTTTAACACGGGTAAACAGCTTTTCGTTACCGCTGTTTTTTTTGAAGCAGCGAAAATAGACAAAATGCGCTACATACCAACGAGAGATTGTTCGCGTTTTCCTACTTTTGTAGGGCATAATCGGTCAAAGGGCCGTTTCATTTTCAATCATCAACGCTATTACATCTATGAGTAACCTGCTCAAACTCGCTGCATTGCTGGTAATCGGCATTTTGGTTTACAATTACTTCTTCGGAACCACAGAAGAAAAAGCCCAGTCGAAAGAAATTTTTTCAGAAGCTAAAGACCTGGGCAAAGCAGCCTGGGGATTGCTGAAATCTGAAAAAGAAAAATTTGAGGACGGAAAATACGACGAAGCGGTAGACAAAGTAGGCGGGTTGTTTAAAAACCTGAAAACCAAAGCACAGGAAGCTAAAGACTCCGATGCGTTGGCCGAATTAAGGGAATTGGAAAAACAACGCCTCGAATTGGAAAAACGGTTGGATGCTGTGGATGAATACGACAAATCCAAAGCTGCCGCTAAAGAAAATGAAGCCATCAAACGCGACTGGGACGATTTGTTGGAGCGCACTGAGGCTTTGATGAAACGAATGGAGGAAAAGTAATAAAGTGCAAAAGGCAAAATACAATTATTAAATTGCCGATAGCTGCGGTCGTTTCGACTCGACTTCGACTTCGCTCAGTCTCCAGTTCAACGACTGCACCACACACAATTTTCTGTCAATTTTACACCAACAAATAGTTATGCAATTACTACAACCAATTTTCCGACAACTGGCTGCCATTGTGTTGGTTAGCTTGTTGAGCGGGCCGTTTGCCTGGTCTCAAAACAAAACCATTGCACTGCCTGAAGGCATTGAAAAAGTGGCTTCCGTGGAGGGCATTACAGAATACCGCCTGAAAAACGGGCTCCGGATTTTGCTGTTTCCGGATCCTTCCAAATCAACCATTACGGTGAACATTACCTATTTAGTAGGGTCTCGTCATGAGGGGTACGGAGAAACTGGTATGGCCCACCTTTTGGAGCATTTAGTGTTCAAAGGCACGCCCAAACACCCGAATATTCCGCAGGAATTAACCGAACATGGTGCGCGGCCCAACGGCACAACCTGGTACGACCGCACCAATTATTACGAAACGTTTGCCGCCAATGAGGCCAACCTTCGCTGGGCCCTCGATTTGGAAGCTGACCGCATGGTGAATTCCTTCATTGCAAAAAAAGACCTCGACAGCGAAATGACTGTAGTGCGCAACGAGTATGAGCGCGGCGAAAATTTTCCCGGCAGCATTTTGACCCAACGTGTAACTTCTACCGCTTATTTGTGGCATAATTATGGCAAATCTACCATTGGCGCAAAGTCTGATTTAGAAAATGTGCCGATTGAACGCCTTCAGGCTTTTTATAAAAAATATTACCAGCCCGACAACTCCATTCTGTTGGTTGGCGGTAAAATTGATGAGCAGAAAACGCTGGAACTGGTCAATGAATATTTCAGCGGAATTCCCCGCCCCGAGCGCTTTCTCTACCCTACTTATACTCGTGAACCCGTTCAGGATGGCGAACGTTCGGTGACGTTGCGCCGGGTAGGCGATGTACAGGTGGCTTCCTGTTTTTACCATATTTGCGCTGGCGCCCATGCTGATTTTGCACCCCTGACTATTTTGTTGGAAGTGTTGACCAGCGAACCGTCCGGGCGATTGTATAAGTCTTTGGTTGAAAGTAAGAAAGCTTCTTCGCAATATGGTTACGTTTCTTCCTTGAAAGAAGACGGATATGCTTATTTTTCAGCCGAAGTCCTCAAAGAAAAATCGCTGGAAGATGCGTTGTCCGCTATGACAGAAACTTTGGACCGGCTCGTAGAAGTGCCCATTACACCCGAAGAAATTGAGCGTGCTAAAACAAGGTTGCTGAAGGAATTTGAATTGAGTTTCAACAACTCTGAGCGTGTGGGATTGCAAATGAGCGAATACCTGGCAAAAGGTGATTGGCGATTGGCTTATCTGTACCGCGACAACCTGGAAAAAGTAACCATTGAAGACGTAAAACGGGTAGCCGGGTTCTATTTCAAGCCTTCCAACCGAACAGTGGGCCGGTTTATTCCTGAAGAAATGCCCGACCGGGTTGAAGTTCCGGAACCGCCAAATGTGGAAGCCCTGGTCAAAAACTACAAAGGCAAACAACCTATCGCGCAAGGTGAGGTATTTGATGCCACGCCGCAAAATATTGAAAGCCGGACCAAACGCGGCAAATTGGCCGGTGGCCTCAAGTACGCACTGCTTCCAAAAGAAACGCGTGGCGACGTCGTCACTGCACGCATTACCCTGCGCTTCGGGGATGTGAATAGTCTGAAAAACAAAGCCTCTGCGGCAAGATTTGTTGGCGGGATGCTGGACAAAGGTACCCTGAAACGCGATCGCCAGGGCATTGAGGATGAATTTGACCGCCTTAAAGCACGGGTACGCATTTTCGGATCCGCTACAGCTGCTTCTGCGACCATAGAAACGGATCGCAATAACCTGCCCGAAGTCATTGCATTGGTGAAAGAAATGCTGCAAGCGCCTTCTTTTGACGAAAATGAATTTGAAAAGCTGAAGCAGGAAGAGCTTGCCGGCATTGAACAACAAAAATCAGAACCAACCGCCCTGGCGCGCAATATTCAAAGCCGGCTGGTTCGCCCTTACCCCAAAGACGATGTGCGCTATACGATGACTTTCGAAGAAGAAACCGCGGCCATCAAAAACCTTACTTTGGAAGAAGTGAAACAGTTTCACAAAGACTTTTATGGCGCTTCCAATGCAACGGTTTCTGTTGTTGGCGATTTTGATGAACAAGCGGTTCGAAAAGCGCTGGAAGATAATTTTGGCAAGTGGAAAAGTCCAAAAACTTATACCCGCATTAAAAGCCCGGCCATAGATGTGAAACCGGCAAATGAAGCGATCAACACACCGGACAAAAGCAATGGCATCTTCCTGGTTTCCCAAAATATGCAGATGCGGAACGACAATCCGGACTATCCGGCGATGGTATTGGGCAACTACATGATTGGCGGCGGATTCCTCAACTCGCGCCTCGCTGTGCGCATTCGCCAGAAAGAAGGCATCAGTTACAGTGTCGGTTCAGGCTTTAACGCCAATCCATTGGACGAATCGGCAATATTTAACGCCTCTGCTATCTATGCGCCAGAGAATGTGCAGCGATTAGAGCAGGCATTCAAAGAAGAAATTGACCGCGTGCTGAAAGACGGGTTCACCCAGGAAGAGATTGATGCAGCCAAGTCGGGCTGGTTGCAGTCGCAGCAAGTGACGCGTTCGCAGGATGGCTCTGTTGCCGGAACCTTAGAGAACTATTTGTTCATCGAACGCGATTACAATTGGGATGCCGATTTTGAGAAGAAAATTAAGGCGCTCACGCCAGAACAAATTAACTCGGCTATGAAAAAGCACATCAAACCGGAGAAATTCGTGATGATCAAAGCCGGGGATTTTGAGAAGGTGAATAAAGTAGGAAAACCATAGTTCAGTTGGCAGTTTTCCAGTTGGCAGTTGGCAGGAGGGTTTTGTGGTTCAATCAAGTTCGTTGCAAACCAATTGGATTTGGCAAGCACTTGAATACAAAGTACCAACCCCTCCTCCAACCTGCCAACTCTACTATTCCCGATTTTTGATAAGTGCTTGACCCCCAAGTATTAAACACTCCTGCCAACTCTAATCCTGCTAACTGCCACCTGAAAAACTACCAACTCTATTCCTCAACCACCACCTCCTCTCCTACCCTCACAACACCCGGGGCGCCGTTCAGGCATACATTCATGCCAAAATTGATTTTGTTGCCAAAACGCCGGTATTTAGCGAGCGTTGCTGAAGGTTCTTTGCCCTGGATCGCGGTTTCCTGATCAATTGTGGGTATCTGACAGCGACCGCAGGGTTTTGTTCCCCGGAACCGGACGCTGCCGATGGAAAAACTTTTCCATTCGTCTTCTTCATGGGGCGTATTGCCCGAGAACACAAAATTGGGGCGAAAGCGACGAATACTCAGCGGCTTTTCAAGTTTGCTGTTCAAATTCGCCATAGAGGGTTCCCCAATGATCAAAAAAGGGTAACCATCCGCAAAACTGACCATATCGCCAGGCAATGCATAGTCAGGGCTCACCGGACGAACGCTGTTGTCAGGCATATAAACCAGGTGACAGGGCGCGTTCAAAGCTCCGCGAAACCAGGCATCAGCGGCCTCGCTTACGTGAAGCGCAGCGCAGGTATCGTCCCAGATCGTAACCGTGCGCGGTTCGCCATAGCTGGCGGGGTCAAGTGGAATGGATAACGGCTCCAGCGGTTTACTCCGATGCTGGATGACTAAATGCCCTTTTTCAATGGCCGGTTGCAACAGCGCCATTTCAGGAAACTCCCGCTGGGTTAGAAACATTCCCGCAGCATCGGTAAGCATCCAGCGGCGGTCATATTCAAGGCCACGGGTTTCAGCGGTGGCTTCCTGCAGGGAAATCCCTGCTAAGGACTTGATTGGATAGATGTAAATAGCAGTTAGTTTCATCATTCATCTTCTTTTAACCAGCGGCCTTTAGCCCGGCTGTTTTCGAGCAATGCCGTATAGATGGTGCCGATTCGCTTAGCAAATTTTTTAAAAACATCAATCAGCCAGTTTTCGATGTAGTAGTTTCGATCGAAAAGGAGTCTTGGTGTATAGCGCAGTGCATTCACAAAGGAAAGCCCGAATGCGGTTAATAAAACCAGCATCAAATAAAAGACATTGGTGCTGCCCTGATAAACCAGGATTTTATCGCGCCCCCAGGCAAATGCCGATTTAAAATACCATTCTAATTGAAGCTTATGGGGCGTCACCAAATGTAAAATAATCCACTCCGGATCGTAACCAATTTCGATGCCATCGCGGCGCATCCGATATTGTACTTCTGTGTCTTCGCCATAAGCAATTTTGGTACCTGTCATCCCAAGCGCTGTATTGAAGCCTCCATATTGCTGCAAAAGCGCTTTTTCAAAAGCCATAACGCACCCGCAGGCTGTTTCTTCAGGCCCAAGTGTTCGAACTGTTTTATAATTGTTGTCAATAACATAGCGATCTTTGAACCATACCGGGCGATCGTATTTATGCCAGGGCCGGGAATTGCCTCCAAATACTTTGTACCTCCCCTGCTTAAACATCCACAAGGCACGCGATGCAAAATTGGGCGCAGCTTTTGCGTCATCGTCGAGGTAAACGATCCACGGGGCAACCGCCGTATCCATACCCGTATTGCGGGCGTAACTCAGACCCTGCCGCCGTTCATTAATCAGGTTGAAATGTGGAAAAAAGCCCGCATATTTCATTGCGGTGGCTTCGGTATCATCGTTGCTGTTGTTGTTGACGACCAGTACTTCAAATTCGGTGGCTGGCAAGTCTTGCTTCGTCAACGAATCCAGGCAATAAGCGAGCCATTCGCAGCGGTTATAGGTGCAAATGATAATTGACAGCGAAGGCATTACATTATTCATAATAATTCCGAATTTTTTGGATATAGCCCTTAACCAGGTTAGACATATCTGGGGAGACATTAAACAAAAGCGCTGCTCCAATATACAAAATTGCAAAAACAAATGATTTTAAGATGAGGTTGGCCATTGGATTCAGCACATCGGGAAGGAAATATGCAACGGTGTAACTACCCGCACCAATTGCCAGAATCACCACGGATCCTCTACTGAAAGGCTGCAGGTGCCAACGGTAATATATATACGAAAGCTTAAGCAGGTTGAACAAAGTCAAAGCGACCATTGTCGCCAGTGCAGCACCAATTAGCTGAAAATGAGGAATAAGTAAAAGATTGCAAAAAATATTGAAGCATGCCAGTGCTAAAATTGCATAAAAATTGAATCGAAAATAGGATGAATAACCGATTATCTGTGCATTAACGCCCGTTGCCAGGTCCATGATTTTGCCAAACCCAAGAAACAGGATGACATATTTCCCAGCCATATACTTTTCACCATTGGGCATAATTTCGAAGAGATTGTCAACCGAAAGCCAGATGCCTAATAAGATAAAGAGTCCGGCAAGCAATAAGTTTAGTGAGCTTTTCTTATAGATATTTTTAATTTCAGTAATGTTATTATCCTTCCATGCCTGCGCCAAAACAGGCGAAGCCGCAGTTTCTATAGAACGCCGGGGAATATCTATTGTATCTGCAATAAAAAAACCAATGGAATACGTAGCAACACTTTTTAAATCAATCATGGTGCCAACCATGAAGGCATCTATCTGCAAGGCTAATGCAGTACTGATGTTTCCAAAAAATCCAAAAATCATATACCCCCCCATGGTTTTCAAGAGGGGCCTGCGAATAAAATCAGGATTGACCGTCAAAAAAAACAATCTTTCTCGTTTTAAATACAATACAATTAACGCAAGGACAAGTAAATAGGAAAAAGCCAAGCCCAGCATCAGGTTTGAAAAATTCAGCCATCCGGCAAAAAGGGCCAGACAAAGCGCCCCTGTACATAATTTTATGAATAAGTTATTCAATGATTGTGGTACAACCATCCGTTGAAAATTGGACGAATAGCCGCTGAGCACAGAAATAAGTCCCATGCAACAGGTAATCGGAACCAAATAAGGCAGGTATTGTACATACTCACCAAAATTAGCCGTGTAAGCTTCCTTAATTATTGGGTAAAAAAAATAGACCAAAATCGAAAACAAGGCCAATCCAGTTGAAGCTGCGCCTAACAGGAGGGTCAGGAAACCGTTGTGCCCGTTGTGTTCGTTTTTGAAATTCGGAAAAAAGCGAATGGAAATTGAACTAACGCCTAACAAGGCGAAAGGGAAAAGCATTTGTGCTGTTTGCGTCACAAACTTAAAAATTCCAAATTCATTGCTGGATAATATTTTGGGATAAATAAACAACATATTGACAGCGCCAAGTACTACTCCAATGTAGTTAATGATGGTCAAATTGATTCCTTGCCGCTGTATGATCCCCATATTCGTTAGCGTCTTTTTAAATGAGCTGCCCTATATCGCCACAAGCAGACAAAAAGGCTCAGCTTGCCCGATAGCATAACACCTAATAAATGGCTGAAAATGTTTATGATTCTAAAAAATTTCCTCCGTTTTTTATTCTTAGACCTGATAGATGAGTGCTTATATTCTATTCTGTAGATATCCCGGATTAACTGTTTGATCGGAGTTACGCTCAGGCTTTCGTTGCTGTAAAATGTTTTAAAATATGTGGTTTGGTTGGCTAAAGGAGGGGGCTGTATGTAATTATTTCCATACAAAACTTTTAAATAGGCATCTGTGTCATTGGGGGCCGGAAAGAGGGCGCCTTCAAAATTAACACTTTTCAAAGGATAAACCGTGGCATGGGTGTAGTAATCTCTGGTTTTGTTTACAAATAAATCGTGGCAGGAATACGTCATCAAGCTATCAGCGTCGAGCATTAAAAGCATATTTTCGCTTAAATACGCTTCAAAATGATCAAAAAAGGTTGTCCTTTTTTCAAAAACATTGTTTTCGCCTGTCAAAAAAGCATGGTGAGCAGGAAGGATTCGATCAGGATTTTTAGGATTTCCCCGAACAAAAATATGTAGTATTTCATTTAGACTTCTGTCAAAAGCAATACTTTCCGGGGTGTTCTTTACAAATTTAACCGGAATAATATCTATTTTGACCGGCATCGCCCCATCTACTAAATATGAAGTATTCCCAAAATAATCGCAGACATATCTGAAATCTGTTTTATGGAAATACAATAACCTGTCTTCTTTTTTACTGCAATATTCCTCTAATACGATTAAAACTTTCAGGTAGTCATCGTAAGGAAGACAAACATCCACATCATCGTCCCATGGAATAAAGCCGCCATGACGCACAGCACCAAGTAATGTTCCGCCATCCAGCCAATAGGTAATTTGGTTTGCTTTGCAAAGGGTATCAAATTCCAATAGAAGCTCCAAACACATTTTTTTGGCAAGGTCTAATGCTTCTACATTTTCAATTCGCTTACCCCAACTCATAAATGCCCTATTTTATTGGATAAATACTCCAAATCTTGTGGCGTATCTATCTCAAAGCACGATATTTCCTGTGATTGTATTGGGAGATAGGGTTCTAATTCCTGATAAACATACAACCCTTCTTTTCGAATTTTGATATTTGCCAAATAGGCAATACCCGTCCACTCGTAATTGGATATTTTTTCACGACTAAATCCTATGGCTCTGTTTTCTGAATCCAATAATACATTTACGGCATCCTCTGTATAAGACAAAGTGACCCCAATTAAGTCCTCATCCAATTTTACCTTATCAACAAATTTTTCATAGTTCTCCCTGCTGATATACATGTCGCCATCAATATTCAGAAATGGTACTTGTAAGTCATGACTTCCCAAATACAAGCTGTAGGAATTGGTCGTTGACGTATAGGCTGGATTGCGAACAAAAACGACATCCTTCCTGATTTTACGAACGCATTCCATTACGAGATCTTCCTTGAATCCTACCACCATCCTGATATTGGGGACGTCGTACAAAACGTTTAAGAGGTAGTATATCAGTGGGTGACCGCCAATTTCGACGAGGCATTTGGGCATATCCAAACCCAGGCGGCTCCCCAAACCTGCTGCACAGATGACTACCGTATCAATTTTCCCTGCCATGTTTTTGCTTTAAAGATTCCAGTAATACCGCCAGGGCTTGTCCGTCATAGCAGACATAATCTGCGATATTGATTAAAGTTGATACCGGTTCATGTACTCCCCCGTAAGCAATACCAATATCCGCTTGCTCCAGCATCGTGCAATCATTCATCCCGTCTCCTACAGCTATGATAATGTCATAAGTGCTTCTAAGTGCATGAATTGCTTCCTGTTTATCAAGTATTTTTTCGATATCAATCAGCTTTTCACCTTCCACTTTTGCGCGGGAAGAAAAATATGCGCAGCCATATTCTCTACCAATAAATTCATCCACCCAAACATCCAGATTCCCAGTGACGATGAAACAATCTGCCTTGTTTTTTTGAACAAATTCTTGTAAGGGTTTATTTACGAGAATACTGTTTACGGTATGTTTCACCGTAGGAATTGGAATTGTGGAAAGCAGGCGCACCCGCAATTTGAATGACTTACTGAATGTAATTAAACCACGCATCGTTATTTTCGTAAGCAATTCAATCTCCTCATATAAATCAACGTGCTTTGCAATTTGAGGCAAAATTTCTTCCTCGGTCAAAGTCCCATCCAAATCAAAACAAAAAGCAACCCGCATTTTAAGCTTTTTTGCATACAAAAATAAAATGACGCGTATCCGGCCATACATTTAAGGTGTCCGGAAAAATATCATACCGTTCAACATCCGCAAATCCTAAATTCCGCAACATGGCCTCCTCTTTATCTACCTGCCGGTACTCTGCATAATATTCGGTTTGTAACTCTTCCGAAAAACCGTCTACTATTTTGTCAACTTCCAGGCCACAATGGGTTCGTACAATCAGCAACCCGCCCGGTTTGATCATGCTATACATATCCTTATAAATATCGGCCATAACATCCCGTTCAAAACACTGTGCTACGCCAAAGCAAAGCACAGCATCAAATAATTTTCGCATCCTGAATCCGATGATCTCGGCATTAATCACCAGCATCTTCTCGTTTTCCACAATAAACCGGGTAAAGCCTTCATACTTTTCTACCGCTGTAATATTTCCGACTTTGTCAATCAATTTATTGATGATCAACCCTGATCCACTACCAATATCCAGGACATCATCGTCCGCCTTCAAAAAATTCATCAAGAACGAAATTTCCAAATCTGAAGTATCAGGACGCTTGTTTTTAGTCTCGGTCGGAGATTGAATCTTTCTGGAAAGACTCTCCCAATACTTTGTACTCTTCGCTTTTTCCATCGCAATTTGCTCACATTTTGCTGGCAAAGGTATAATCTTTATTAACACGGCATCTCCAAAGTAATCATTTTTTGCAACCTGTTCCCTGCTGCAGCGACCAGAGTCCGTTTTATTCGTTTACTAAGTCAAAACGGGTTTTCACACAGTCAAACCGGCGTTTCGTCAGCCCTCCAGAAATCGTAACACTGGAATAGTTTATATTTGCAAGAGACGAATTGCTTTCAACAGTCCCACTCCTGGTCAAAATATTTGCTATGAATTTCAGAAACCGTTGCTTAATTTTTTTCCTACTTGCCGGAGCACTCCAGATAACTTCTACCCAGTTCCTGAATGGTCAAGACTTGTTAGTGGGCGTCGTCAGTAACAAACTCATGTCCATATCACCTGTTAATGGCACACTTACAGAACTGGCAGATTTGTCACCAGCTCTGCAACCACAAATCCGGGGAATCACTTACCATCCAGAAAGGTGCTTGTTTTATTGTTTTATTGATGAATTGACCACGCCCAAGTTGGTTAGTATCACTTTAGACGGCACGACAAGTCTTATTGGGAACATTACCCTTCCTTCCAATATGGTTACGATTGTCGAGAGCATCAGTTATAATGACGCCGACGGCCAAGTCTATCTGTCAGCGAGAATCAACCAGCCAGCAGGGCCCGGCACGTATTTCAGCGCTACTATACTTCAGGTTAATGTTGACAATGCGGTTTGCAGCCTGGTTGGAAACGTGAATACAGCTGTTACACCAGATATTGATGCGATGGCCCATTACAATGGCGATTTTATTATGAGCGACATCAGCTCAGCTCCGTTTAGTACCTGGGCTCGCTTTTACCGATTTCCGCCATCGTTCATTGGCTCGGGATCTAATCTCCCTGAGATTTATGCTGTCAACGATTTTCAAACGACTTCGGACCTTTCGGTTTACCAGGACGAGCTCTATTTCACCGCTAACCGCAGGCTTTACAAGGGAGATCCGGATAATTTCATTCCCGTTTTGGTAGGACAGATGTACACGGCAGCGGAGTACGGTGGGGCACTGTTGCGCGCTATTGCAACGGTGTCGCCAAGCACCATCGCCAGCATCACATTAGGGCCTGATCTTGAACTTTGTACAGGAGAAACGGCTACGCTTGAGATTGCACCAATATCGGGCGCTTCGATCATCTGGAGCAATGGCGTTATCGGGCCCGTTAATCCCGTGAGCAGTTCTGGAACGTATTGGGTTGAGGCATCACAGGGAGCCTGCGCCTCAGTTTCGGATACCGTTGTGGTGAATTTCAACAACGAGCCAATGCCAGTAAATTTAGGGCCTGATCTTGAACTTTGCAATGGAGAAACGGCTACGTTCCAAATTCCGGAAGAAACCGGGGCTTCCATCCTCTGGAGCAACGGAGCCACCGGGCCGGCCATCACCGTAAATAGTTCCGGAACGTATTGGGTGCAGGTAACGCTGGGCACCTGTGCGCCGGTTTTAGATACCGTTGTAGTGAATTTCAACAACGAGCCAATGCCGGTAAATTTAGGGCCTGACCTCGAGCTTTGTACCGGAGAAATGGCTACCCTTCAAATTCCGGAAGAAGCTGGGGCTTCCATACTTTGGAGCAACGGCGCTAGCGGACCCGCCATCACCGTAAATAGTTCCGGAACGTATTGGGTGCAGGTAACGCTGGGCACCTGCGCGCCGGTTTCCGATACCGTGGTTGTCAGCTTTACACCTGTGCCATTGCCGGTAAGCTTGGGGCCTGATCTTGAACTTTGCAATGGAGAAACGGCGACCCTCCAAATTGTAGAAGAAGCCGGCGCTTCCATCCTCTGGAGCAGTGGCTTTACCGGACCGGCCATCACCGTGAATAGTTCCGGAACGTATTGGGTGCAGGTAACGCTGGGAACCTGTGCGCCGGTTTCCGATACCGTTGTGGTGAATTTCAACAACGAGCCAATGCCGGTTAATTTAGGGCCTGACCTCGAGCTTTGTACCGGAGAAACAGCTACCCTTCAAATTCCGGCAGAAGCTGGGGCTTCCATACTTTGGAGCAACGGCGCCACCGAGTCGGCCATCACCGTAAATAGCTCCGGAACGTATTGGGTGCAGGTAACACTGGGCACCTGCGCGCCGGTTTCGGATACCGTGGTCGTCAACTTTACACCGGGGCCTATGCCGATAAATCTCGGACCTGATCTTGAACTTTGCAATGGAGAAACGGCTACGCTTCAAATTCCGGAAGAAACCGAGGCTTCCATCATCTGGAGCAATGGCGCTAGCGGACCCGCCATCACCGTAAATAGTTCCGGATCGTATTGGGTGCAAGTGACACTGGGCACCTGCGCGCCGGTTTCGGATACCGTTGTGGTGAATTTCAACAACGAGCCAATGCCGGTAAATTTAGAGCCTGATCTTGAGCTTTGTACCGGAGAAACAGCTACCCTTCAAATTCCGGCAGAAGCTGGGGCTTCCATACTTTGGAGCAACGGCGCAACCGAGTCGGCCATCACCGTAAATAGCTCCGGAACGTATTGGGTGCAAGTAACACTGGGCACCTGTGCGCCGGTTTCGGATACCGTGGTCGTCAACTTTACACCGGGGCCTATGCCGATAAATTTCGGGCCTGATCTTGAACTTTGCAATGGCGAAACGGCTACGCTTCAAATTCCGGAAGAAGCCGGGGCTTCCATCCTCTGGAGCAACGGCGCAACCGGACCCGCCATCACCGTAAATAGTTCCGGAACGTATTGGGTGCAAGTGACACTGGGCACCTGCGCGCCGGTTTCTGATACCGTTGTGGTGAATTTTTTACAATGCCCGGATTTAAACTGCACCTACAAATACTTCATTCCCAATGCATTTTCCCCCAATGAAGATGGCATAAATGATAAATTCGAGGTGTATATTAATCCGGCGTCTTGTATGCTGGAGTCTATTCAGGTGCAAATTTTTGATCGCTGGGGCGAACTTGTCTACAAGGGAAGCAGTTTGTCTGCGTGGGATGGTGTGTTTCGCGGTAAAAAAGCGCTGAGCGGTGTTTATGTTTACATGATCAATATGGCATTCAACAGAGGAGGAATTACTGAAACTGTATTTGAAAAAGGAGATGTAACCTTAATTAGATAACATAAAAAAACAGGAGACATCCATTTTTTTGGATGTCTCCTGTTAAGGGGCGTATGAAGTCACACCTTACTACGGCGTCACATCGCTTGTGTTGCGAATAATTACCTGGCCAGCATTGAATTGCGACACAACGGCCACAATTGAAACCGGCCCGGTTGGGACGGATGTCCCAGAAAAAGTGGCCTGTGTACGGGTGAACATATCCAGCGTGCCAGTTCCATCATTGAGGCTTTTCGCACCGGAGTAAGTTCCGCCGCCCGTAATGGTCACGTTGATGATCTTTACGAGCGTAGATTCCCAGGCTTCCAGATTCGCCAGGATCTCGGCGATGGTCGCCTGACGTGGCGTTGGCAAGGTACCAGGGCCAAAAGAAGTTGCATTGGCATTGGGTACATTGTTGATCTGGAGCAAGCCATTAAATTCGGAGAGTTCCGCACCGGAAACAATAATCTCAACTTCCTGTCCGAGCGCAATGGTATGTGCAGCAGTAAAGCGAACGGCGATGCCGCCGCTGGCATCCTGAATAACCATATTGCGGTCAGCCCAGTTAAAATTAGATGCATCGGAGATCACCACACCTTTTACTTTTTTTGCAGCCGGAACGCTGCTGGCGCCGCCAGCAAATAGGGTGCGAAGTTCACCGAGCGTAATTTCAACGGGGTCGCCACCGCTACCACCGCCGGTCACGTCGCTCAACGACCTGATGCTCAATTGTGCATCGTTGAATTGAGAGACAATGGCTACGATGTCCACGTTTCCGGTTGGCAATGCAGCTCCGGAGAACGTCGCCTGAGAGCGGGTAAAAAGGATAACCGTACCGGTTCCGTCGGAAAGGGTACGCGAGCCGGAATAGGTTGCGCCACCGCTCAGGGTTGCAGCATTTACCTTTACTAAAGTAGATTCCCACGCATTCAGGTTGGCGTTAATTTCCGCAACGGTCGCTACACGTGGTGTAGGCAAAGTTCCTGTGCCGGTTGAAGTTGCTGCATTGTTCGGTACATTGTTGACCTGAAGCAGGCCATTGAATTCAGACAATTCCTGGCCGTCAACAGAGACTTCCACTTCATCGCCAAGATCGAAGTTGTGGGCTGCTGAAAAGCGCACGACAATGCCGCCGCTGGCATCCTGCAATACAATGTTTCTGGTATCTGTGTTGACGCCAGTTCTGTCAGAAATGACCACACCTTTGATGGATTTTCCGGCAGGGCCAGCCGTGGTTCCGGCAGTAAATAGGTTGCGTACATCGTTGATTGGAATGACATCGCCGCCTGGGCCAACGCCGCCGCAGCGGTCGCTGCTCATCTGCACGTCGTTCAGGTCGCGGATGTTCAACTGCTTCGTATTGCCGAAAATGCTTACCACTGCAACAATAGAGCCTTTCCCGGTAGGTGTCAGTTCTGCTGCGAAATCCGCAAAACCGCTTGATCGCAGGATGATGGAATTGCCGTTGCAATCCTCCACGTTCCGGTTGAGCGAAAACTGGGTAACTGCATTGGCATAAGTCGCACCTGCATCAGCTTGTGCAAACTGCACATCGTTGATCTGGATTAGCGTATTGACCAGGGAATTGTAAAATGTAGTGTTCTGCAATTCTGCCAACGTCACCACTTTTGGCGCCACGGTTTGATCCCGCTCAGCGCCAATGACGTGTTCGGGGATCAGCACTTCTTCCAGGGCAGCGTCTACGCTGCCGTTCACCTGATGCAAGCCGTTGTAGTCGCCGATATAGAGGTTTTTAGCCAGCAGGAATACTTTGCGGCCAACCGGAAAATCGTTGTACAAGCCGGTGGAATTCAGGCGAATTGCAATACCGCCGGTTTCATCCTGGATGACGATGTTTTTGAAAAAATTGCCCGATTCATCATCGGCAACCACAATACCGTCAACAATCCAGTCTTCGGTCACTAAATTACTGACACCACCAACAGTGTGCAGCGCTTTTAGCTGTGCAATGGTCGCATTTGCTTCCAGATCAGGCAACTCGCCTACTGGCGGTTCATCGAACTCACGGTCTACACAACCCCAGGTGGTGAGCGAAATCAGTAACGCGAACAGCGAAAATCGTTTTAAGAAGAAAGCCATAACAGATGATGTATTTTAATTTTTTAAATATCAGATCCGGAAAGCCAAACTCACAAAGTAGTTTCTGCCAAATCCATAAAAATAACGCGGTGGAAACCTGTTGACGTTTTTGCCCTCAAAATCAAAGCGGTATTGTTCGTAGCCGCCGGTAATAAAGTCTTTTTTATCCAGGATATTGTTCACCCCTACGTTCAGGTAAATGAACAAATTGTTGATTTTCCAGGATTTACCACCAAAAAAATCCATCGTGAATGCGGATGGCGCTTTTTGCTGATCAATGATCTGTTTCCACAACGGTGAACCGGGTTCTACGACCTCGTTGGCGTATTCCGGATCATCCACATAGGAAACAGCCTCCGTGGTGCGGCGTTCCGGGAAAAAATCAATCCAACTGTTGTCGAAGTAATTGAAACTCAGGTTAGCAAACCAAAACCGCTTAGCATTGTAACTTAGTGTGAAAGTCATGGCGGTTTGCGGAGAGCCGGCGACATAGAAATTCTTGATGTAAACTTGTCGTTTGCCTAATGACGCAGCGTCCTGATCCAGAAAAACTTCCACATCCGGACGGTTGGTATAAATATTCTCTCCAATTGCAGCAACGGCTTTCGCTTTTAACCCAGTGATGGGTGTGGTAACTTCGGCGGCCAATTCAAGCCCCATGTGTTGGGTGGAGATATTGCTCATGATGTAGTTTACAAAACCGCCGCTTACTCCGCTGTCATCAACCAGGGCATTGTCTAAGTAAAAACTGCGGATGTTGATCTGGTTGTCAAACTGCGTGAAATATCCGGTCGCTTTAATTTTCAACCCTGGCGAACGGAGCAGGTAATTGATTTCCCCTGAAAGGATTTTTTCAAGAACAGCCCCTTCCGCAAAATCGGCGCGGGTACGTGGAGAAAGGTAAGCATTGCGGGTGAAAGGTGCGCGGGTCAGGTAGGCGCCGTTTAGCACAAGATAATTTCTGCCGTTCAGTTTGTAGGTGACGCCGCCTTTCACGCCGTAATCTATAAAGCTTTGAACTTCCGATTTTCCAATGGAATTTTCAAACCTGCCGTTTTGGACGTTTCCTTCGCGCCAGAAACGGGAGTTGTTGGCGTTGGCAGCAGCAAAAAAGTCAAATTTGTTGAATTTCCATTCGCCCTGTACCCAGGCGCCTGCCCGGTTGTTGACGATGTCGTAGTTATATCCAAATTTTTCGCCTTCCTGTACAAGTTTGTTGATCGTGCTGATGTCATTCTGGATAATTTCATTGTCCCCAACGTTACCAAACTCCGCAAATTTGTCAATGTCCAAATAAAAATCACCCCCAAGGAGGTCATCCAGTACTTTGAAGTACTTTGTTGTTTGCGATTGGTAGGACAAGCCGGCGGTGAGGGTGAAATTATCGCTGATTGCGCTTCTGAAATTGGAATTGAAACTTGCGCGGGTCATGTCAGCCCGGCGTTCCTCCACCACGTACTGCGAGCGTTTTCCAGTTACGCTGTTGCCTTCGATCCCGTCGGCGTCGTTGATGGTTTGAATGCTGTTGCGGTTTGCTTCGTACATGTGCGCCCAATCAACCTGGCGCAAGTCTTCGTTTTCCCGCAGTAATTGCTCTACGTCGTCGCGTTGGTCGTTTTCGATGTAGCTCGGCAGGCGGCGATAATAATCCGGTCGGGGATCGCGCGCATTGTACCAGTCGAGCGCCGTGAGCCCGTCGCGTCCGAATTCATAACTAATGGCGGTGGTCATCGAAGTTTTGTTCGAAATACTCCAGTCGTGGCGCAGGATCGCTAACGGTTGGTGCGTATTCACCATTTGGCTGTTGCGTTTTTTGCCGTTCTGATACCCCCAATACGAATTGTAAAAGTTCGTCCCGGCTAAGTCGTACATTTCCTGAACAGAGGAAGTGGAACGCCCGCGAATGATGGGTGCGCCCAAAGCCGTCAGGTTTAAAGTGTGGCGATCGTTCAGTTTTCGGTCTACCGAAAGGAAGTAGGACCAGGCATCGTAAGAAGTTCCCGGCACATAGCCTTCATCCGCCCAGCGACGGGATCCCGAGAGGGTCAAGGCCCATCCGTTTTTCATGCCAGTCGAATAGGTAGCCATTATGCGGTGGCGATACGTTCTGTTGGAAACCGCGTAAGAAACGCGCAATTGTTTGCGGTGCGAAGATGCCCGGGTATCAATGCTTACCGCACCGCCTACCCCGCCGAAGGTGTATTCGGTAGGCTGAAGCCCAATGGAATTGGACCGGCTGCGAACAGCGTCGTTCAAACCACCCCAGGCATTCCAGAAGACAAAACCGTCTTCCTGGTCATTGACCGGGATGTTGTTCAGGTAAATCAGGTTGTTGTCGGAATCGTAGCCCCTGATGCGAAAACGGGCTGCACTAAAGCCAAAAGCAGCGGTTGAAGCAAAAAGGTCATTGGAGGCGGTAAGCACCCCGGCAATGTTTTGAGCGCCTTCGCTGCTGCCCTCATCGGAAGAAAGCGTAACGGTGGAGATGACTTCTTCCCCGGAGAGCTGGTCAATTCCTGCCTGTGCGGCCATACTTATGGCACCCAGGTTAATGTCGCTGGAACTCAGGGTAATCAAGGTATCCAAATTTGCGAAGCCGGGTCGTGAGAAACTCACGACAGCATCGCGGGCATCGGAACTGGTAGTAAGGCTGAAAGCGCCGTTGGAGTCGGTGAAAACGCTTGTACGCAACAAACGCACTTCGACACCCGGGACTGCTTCGCCGGTTTGTCCATCTTTAATACTGCCTTGAATCGTAACAGTTTGAGCCAGAATCAGGGACGGCAAAAAGAAGAATGCAGTGGAGAGAAAAAGGAGTACTTTTTTAGAATTAAGCATACTTTTGAGCTTCAATTAAACAAAGTGATGCAAAGGTAGCATTTCACTTGAATCGGTCTTTTTTAGATCGGTCAAAATTAACGCAAACTTAATTCGCTTTACATATCTGCTGAACAGCATTTGTCGTCCAAGCGTTTTCATCTAATCTACAACCATGAAAAAATCTGTTTTTTTTCTTTTGCTGCTCATCCTGCCAGCCTTTACCCTGTTTGCTCAAAAAGCGCAACAGTATAAAGTTGGCGCCATCGGATTTTACAATTTGGAGAACCTCTTCGATACCGAAGATGATCCATTGATCAACGATTCCGAATTTTTGCCTTCCGGCAAAAAAAACTGGACCGAAACCATTTATCAGGAAAAGCAGGGCAATATGGCCCGGGTCATTTCGGAACTGGGTACAGAACTCAGTCCGGACGGGATTTCGATCCTCGGCGTGGCAGAAATTGAAAACCGAAAGGTACTGGAAGATTTGGTCAAACAGCCCAAACTCGCTGCACGCAACTACCAGATCATCCATTTTGACTCCCCGGATGAACGCGGCATTGATGTAGGCTTGCTCTATCAGGCCAAGTATTTCAAACCTACATCGAGTCAGGCCGTTTTGATGCCTATCTACAACCCGGACGGCAGCACCCGTAAAACCCGCGACATCCTCTTTGTATCGGGCTTATACGACGGGGAGCCGCTGCATATTTTGGTCAACCACTGGCCTTCCCGCAGTGGCGGGGAAGCAGCCTCTCAGCCCTACCGCAATGCGGCTGCGTTGATTTGCAAAAATATTGCGGATTCCCTGATGCAAGCCGATCCGAATGCCAAAATCATCATCATGGGCGACTTGAACGACGACCCCACCAGCCCGAGCGTGAAGAAGATTCTGGCCGCGAATTTCAAAAAGGAAGACACCAAAAAAGGAGCGCTTTTTAACCCGCTGTACGATTTTTTCAAAAGAGGCATCGGAACGCTGGCCTATCAGGATTCCTGGAACCTGTTCGACCAGATTATTATTTCCTATGGGTTGATCAACGAAAAAGCCGGGGGATTCCAGTTCTACAATGCCCGGATTTTTAATGAGAACTACCTGTTTCAAAAATCAGGACAGTACCGGGGCTATCCCCACCGTACTTTTTCAGGCGATACTTATATTGGAGGTTTCAGCGACCATTTGCCTGTCTTTATCTACCTTGCGAAACCGATCCAATAACCTGAAATATCTGTGGGACTTGATAAAACGCCATTGGAACTAAACGACGATTTTCGTCTTGCCCTCGACATGATCGAGAAGCAGGGGCGGAATTTGTTCATTACTGGCAAGGCGGGTACCGGCAAGTCCACTTTGTTGCAATTATTCAGGAGTACCACCCGGAAAAAAACGGTTGTCCTGGCGCCTACGGGCGTTGCAGCCCTTAATGTGCAAGGGCAAACGATCCATTCATTTTTTGGGTTTCCGGCCAAGCCACTCGACCGTCGCGACATCAAAAAGCGGTTCAATCGCAAGCTCTATCAGAACATTGAAGTGTTGGTGATTGACGAAATTTCGATGGTACGTGCCGACCTGCTCGACAATATTGACTATTTTCTCAGGGTAAACCGGGAAAGTCCGTTGCCGTTTGGCGGCGTACAGGTGGTTTTTTTTGGCGATTTGTTTCAGTTGCCGCCCGTGGTGTCCTCTGAAACCGAGATGATGTTCCTGCAAACGCGCTATGAATCGCCTTATTTTTTTTCTTCATCCGTCATCCGGTCGGAAATCGAACTGGAGATGTTTGAGCTGCAAAAGGTTTACCGGCAGGAGAACAAATATTTTTTGAAACTCTTAGACGCCATCCGCCTGAACCGGGTGGACGAGGACGACCTGGAGGAATTGAATAAGCGCTACATTCCCGGGTTTACTTCCGCAGATTATTACATCACCCTCTCGGCGCGCAATGCCCGGGTGGATGCGATTAATCTGACGGAGCTTGCGCGTATTCCCCTTCCATCCGCTACATACGCTGCGCGCGTTACTGGTAGTTTCAACCCCACCCTCTACCCTGCTGAACCGAGCCTTAATTTAAAGCTCAATGCGCAGGTGATGTTTACAAAAAATGACCTCCAGCGCCGGTTTGTGAATGGCACAATTGGCAAAATTGTCAAGCTGGAAGCCGAAACCGTGACGGTTCTGGTAGAAGAAGGGGAACAGCGGCGCTACATTGAAACCGAACGCGTGGACTGGGAGGTCTTGCAATACAAAGTTCATCCGGAGGATCAAACCCGCATCGAAACGGAAGTAGTTGGCACGTTTAATCAACTACCCCTGCGGTTGGCCTGGGCAGTTACCATCCATAAGTCTCAGGGAAAAACTTTTGACCGGTTGATCGTGGATTTGGATAAAGGCGCCTTTGAAAACGGGCAGACGTATGTTGCACTCAGCAGGTGCAGAACACTTGATGGCATCGTGCTTCGGCATCCGCTTCGTTATCAGGATATTATGACTGATGAGCGGGTCGTGGAATTTTACGAACGGCAACTTTACAAATAGAAAGGGCAAACGTTGATTTTTTTGACAATATTTTTGCCCGCCTGCTTGGTAGAGATGCGCTTAGTGCCTTTATTTGTAGGATAGGAAATTTTTCACAGCAAGCGAAAAACAGGATCTGATTATGGCAAAATCTAAAAGGAAGCTGATTGCGAATAAGCGCCAGCAGGAAAGTGCAAAAAAAGCGATGTACGTCATCATTGGGGTGACCATTGCGCTGATCTTACTCGTCTATTTTGTTTATATGAGTGGGTAACTGCTCGCGGAAATCCTTGCTTTTTTTCACACCTAAAATCCAGCCGGCCCCAGTTGCCGACTGGATTTTTTTATCTTCAGAACCTCCTTGTTTTTTGCTTTTGAGGATAAAAGCTCCAAAAAAGGCTAAAATTGAGTACTGTGATTCAGAATCATATTTGGCTATATATTGAATCTATTCCTGTAAAATTGTTCATTTGAAATAAATTGCCGAATTATTCATCTTATCTCATTTCGATAAAAAAAAGTGGGTTTTTGATGATACCAACTTTATCAATGCGGCATAATTTTACACAGTCCTACCAAATAATGTTGCCACAAATCATAGATTGCAAACAATCGTTTTGCGTAATTCGATTCATTCCAATAAAGGAAATGTTCCGCAATTGCGCCACGCTCCCCTAGCGGAGAATTTGCCAAATTTTTGCCTGTAAAATTATTCGTGCCGGGCTTGCTGCTGCAAGCCGGACTGGATGGTCTATTTTTTAACTAAACATAACATCATGAAAAAAATCACACTCAAACAAGCTGTTCCGTTTTCACTGCTGAGTCTTGTAGCAGTGATTGCGATCTTTGCTCCAAACCTTCCAAGTTATACCGACGACGGCAAATACAATGCTGCCGACATTGCCTGGATCATTGTAGCAACGGCACTTGTTTTTTTGATGACACCCGGGCTTGCCTTTTTTTATGGAGGCATGGTGCATCGGAAAAACGTGATTTCCACAATGATCAAAAGTGTAGTGGCTGCCGGTGTAGTCAGTGTCCTTTGGATTGCGGTCGGCTTTAGCTTAGCCTTTGGAGAAAGTATCGGCGGGGTAATCGGCAATCCGATGACCTTCCTGTTTTTTAAAGATGTGACCTCCGGGGCTCCCTGGAGCCTGGCGCCAACCATTCCCCTTGCGCTGTTTGCTTTATTCCAGCTTATGTTTGCCATCATTACGCCAGGACTGGTTGTGGGCGCTGTTGCCGAGCGGATCCGCTTCAGATCCTACACCCTTTTTATTGTCTTGTTCAGCCTTTTGGTGTACGCGCCATTGGCCCACTGGACCTGGCACCCGGAAGGCTTTTTGTTCAAATTGGGCGTACTTGATTTTGCCGGAGGAACCGTTGTACATATTTCGGCAGGATGCGCAGCGCTTATGGGCGCCTTAGCATTAAAGCGCCGGATCGTTCACCTCGACAATCAGGAGATTCCGCCAGCGAATATTCCTTATGTTCTGATCGGAACTGGACTGCTCTGGTTTGGCTGGTTTGGATTCAATGCTGGATCCGCTTTGGGTGCGAATGGATTGGCGGTGTCCGCTTTTGCCACCACCAATACTGCCGCAGCGGCTGCCGGTTTGTCGTGGATGTTTTTTGATGTGCTGAAAGGCAAAAAACCTTCCGTGCTGGGTTTCTGTATCGGCGCAGTGGTTGGCCTGGTTGCCATCACCCCGGGAGCAGGCTTTGTTTCTATTCCCGCCAGTATTTTTATAGGCGTTGCGTCGGCTGTGATTTCCAATATTGCAGTCTACTACAAGTCGAAGCTAAAATTGGACGATACGCTGGACGTATTCCCATGTCATGGCATCGGCGGCATGGCGGGTATGCTGTTTACCGGGATTTTTGCCACCACCACCGTAAATAGTGCTGGCGCTGAAGGGCTTTTCTACGGCAACTACGCTTTCTTTCTCAAACAAGTAATGGGATTGGTGATCGCTGCAGGTTACAGCACGATTGTTTCATTCCTCATTTTTAAACTCATCAACTGGATCGAACCGATGCGCGTCAGTTCCGAAGATGAAGAAATCGGATTGGACGCTTCCCAACACGACGAAAAATACGTGCAGGGAACACTCCTGGTGCCGCAGTCCAACGGCAAACTCGCAGAAGTTCCGGCTTATGCTGATTAACTAATAAAAGGTACGGCCTTCTTTCGGTTTCTGGTACAAACCGATGGCCGTACCTATCATTTCACTTCCATAAAATGATTGACAATGTTACAAAAAATCTTTGCAACAGGCCTGGCATTTTTTTGCCTGTCCACTGCAACACAAGCTCAGGAAGCTGCTCCCGCAGCGGACACAACCACGGCAGCCACTGCGCCAGCCCTTGTATTTTCTGGTTCCGCAGACGCCTATTACCGCTATGATTTCGGGGAAATGGCTGCGAATAACAAAACCAGTTTTACCAACTCGCACAACTCTTTTGAACTGGGTATGATTTCCCTGAAAGCGGAGCATTCCATCGGAAAAGTAGGGATGGTCGCCGATGTCGGATTCGGTAAACGCGCCGAAGATTTTTCTTACGCCGACGACAAAACACGATTCATTATCAAACAATTATACCTTTCTTATGCCTTTAAAAACGGGTTGAAAATCACCGCAGGAAGTTGGGCAACCCATGTTGGCTATGAATTAGTGGATGCTTATGCCAACCGGAACTACAGCATGTCTTATATGTTTTCGTACGGCCCGTTTTTTCATACGGGCATCAAGGCAGAAAAAACATTTGGCAAAACCGGGCTTATGCTGGGTATTGCCAATCCGACTGACCTGAAATCTACGACCCTGAGCAATAAATACATCATCGGCCAGGTCAGCACCGCAACAAAAGATGATGCTTTGAAAGCTTATCTGAATTATCAGGGCGGCAAACCAACCGATTCTGTGTTGGTGAACCAGTTGGATCTGGTCGTTTTGGCAGCATTAGGCGGCAAATTCAGTTTGGGCGCCAACGGCACCATTTCCAATGTACAGTTCAAAACCGGGTCGGAGGGGGATTTCGGCGATGGCCTCCAGTGGTTTGGCGCAGCACTTTATCTCAATGCAGACCTTAGCGAACACTTTTGGCTGACCCTCAGAACGGAGTATTTTGACGACGCCAAACAACTCAACGTTTTTGGCGCAGCGCCCGCAGGCGGGAATGTCCTGGCTGCCACCTTGTCGGCTAATTTTAAAGTAGAGGGCCTGACGGTCATCCCGGAAATCCGCTTCGAAAAAGCTTCGGAGCAAATTTTCCTCAATACACCCGATAAGCCTACCGATACCAGCACCAGTTTGCTGGTGGCTGCGGTGTATAAGTTTTAGACATTTTGAAGGAAAACAGATATTTGTTGATGCTTGCCAGTTCAGCCTGGCAAGCATTTTTTAATGTTCCCACTTTTCCATTTCCACCATCGTTTCCGGATAATCGGCGCCTAATTTAACGTGGTGTAAATCCTGTTCGGCAAAAGAAAGGGTGTCAGGCCGGTGAATTTTTTCAAGCGGGACGTTTATCAGTTCGGGCAGCCAATGCTTGACATACGCGCCTTTTGGGTCATAGCGGCGCGCCTGGGTCAGGATGTTGAAATATCGGTTTTCACGCGGGTCGCTGCCAACGCCGGCTATATAATTCCAGTTGCCCCAGTTGCTGCAGGGGTCATAATCAATGAGCATGGATTCAAAATATTCAGCCCCCATTTGCCAGTTCACAAACAAGTCTTTTACCAAAAAACTAGCCACGTTTTGCCTGCCCCGGTTCGACATAAATCCCGTGAGCTTGAGCTCCCGCATGTTGGCATCAATAAACGGAACCCCCGTAAAGCCGTCTACCCATTTTTGTAACAGGCGTTTGTCGTTGCGCCAGCGCGGGGAAACCTCGCCTGAAGTTCCACCTTTCAGGAAGATTTTATTGCCGTGCTTTTTGCCCATAAAGCGGAAAAAATCGCGCCAGAGCAATTCAAAAAACATCCAATACGTAGATTCATTTGCGCCGTGGGTCAGCTCAAACTTCCTAAGTTCGTAATAAATAGTTTTAGGAGACAAACAGCCCTGCGCCAACCACGGGGAAAACTTGGACGAATAATCGCCGCCAAGGAGTTCGTTGCGGGTTTCTTTGTACGTTTTTACGAGCTGGCTGTCCCCAAAATAATACTGTAGCCGTTCAAGTGCAGCTGTTTCTCCCCCTTTGAATTGAATTGCACTTCGCGGGTCGCTTTCAATGGGCTCATGGCCAAAATCAGAAATGGAGGGAATATCGCCAGCTGTTATCGGAATCCCCAATTTGGCTAAAGGCTTTTCAGGGGCCGGTAATGGCTCCCGGATCGGCACGATACGTTCCACTTCTTTTCGGAACTGCGTAAAAGTATCCGGCGTATGGGTTACCGGAAAGGGCAAATCAGCGGTATAATACAACATTTTGCCCCTTGAATAACGAACCTCCTGACCAATTGACCATAGATTCTGCTCCAGTAAATCCTGTACGGTCACTTCTTCCCGGGTCCGTTCCCGGTTACAAAACACCCAACTTGTTTTCAGTTCTTTTGCCAATTCAAAAATGACAGTTTCCGGTTTACCGACCCGTACAATTAAATCGCTCCCAAGTTTTCTCAGGGATTGCCGCAAGTCGTACACAGCTTCGATGATGAACTGAGCGCGGTATTTTCCGGTTTTCGCAAAACCAAAACGGGTTGTGCCCGAAAATACGCGTTCGTCGAAAACGTATACCATGGCCACCTCTTCTGCACTTGCCAGCGCATCAGACAACGCCTCGTTGTCGTGTAGCCTTAAATCTTGTCTGAACCAAACTATAGCGCGCCGCTTATGCATGTTGCTTCTTTATTTATACCTCGTGCCGTTAGGCGATCCTTTGGCCTCACTTTTGAAAATATTCAGTGTAACAACAGCAAACGACTTTGGTTTTTATTTTGACCGTGGAAAACAGGGACTTGCGGCATTAATTGTCCTCAATTTGCAGGATCAGCGCCTCTCCGGCTGCAAGTTGTTCGATTTGTAGCAAGCCATCCTGAAAGATCAATTTTGTCAGGTAATTTCTTTCATTTTCCAGCGCCGAAAAAATGACCCGAAACTTCGCGCCGGGTGCAGTTGAACAAGGGATTTTGACCCTTTGAGCAGCTTGTTGCAGGTTGGAATTGACCACGAAAACATAGGCGCCCTGATCCTGATGCGTCCAGGCTATGACCTGCCGGGCAGCCGTTGCATCGGGCGGGGTCAGCCAGGAAAGGGAACTGGAAAGGCTGGGCAACAAACGTTCAGCTTCATTTCGGATGCGGTTCAGGCGCTGGAACAAGGTCAGGTTATTTCCAAAAACATAGGGCCCTTGCGTACGTTTTGGCCCGTCTTCCATGCGGAAAACATACAGTTTGGTGTAGTGTTCATTGGGCGCCGGTTCGGGATGCGGATCCCTGCATTCAAACCCAAGCGCCATATAGCTAGGCATGTCGGTCAGAAAAAGTCCCATAAAAAAACGGGCCTCATTCCCGGCCTGATAAAACTTGTCGAACCGCGGATCGTCCTTATCCCCCGTCATCAGGGTAAAGCAGGGTGCGAAGCCCCGCGTGTGCAACAAATCGAGGTAAAACCGGAAATTTTGAAGAAAATCGGGTTCGCCTAATACCATAGATTGCAAATCGCCAAGCGTGGCATCAGCTTCCGAAAGATCAAGATGGTCTTCTTCGCTGCCGTAGGCCATCGTTCCGGGCGGCGCGAGGAAGGTTTCGGCAAAATAAGCAAACCAGGGCTTTTCCTCCCTTACCTTTCTAAGTACGGCACGATGGATGTCATAATATTCGTCCGCGACTTCAGGCACGCCTTCCGGTCGCATTTGCACATGTGACATGTCCCCCCGCATAAAATCGAAATGGTAGATCCGTTGCACGGCAGCGTATTGGTTGCACACGTATTCCCAGACCTCGATTTGCGGGCGCTCAAAATCGAATTCCCAATCGCGGTTGTCGTTTTTATTTTCGTACAGTTTATACTGGGTTAACGGACCAAATACCCTCGACATCGGGCCGGGGTTGATGATGCGGTAATCCAGCCAGGCGTCATCAGCTATCGTCTTTGCCGACGCTTCGTCAATATCCACTTCCAGGCCCCGGTAAGGTGGCCCCATGGTTGCAGGCACAGGTTCCAGGCCCTGCTTGTGTAGGTACTGGATGAATACGGACCTGCGTTCATTGCGGGCAAAATCGTTGTTTTGATCGCCAAACAGGAGAAGGCATCGGGTTGCTTCAGGCAGTTTAAAGAACGCCTGGGCATTCGCAGGCAAAATAGCTCCGGAGTGAGCCGGGCCAAGTTCCTGTAAACATTGATAAATATACTCTTCAACGCGTTTATAAAGTTGTGCGCTGTGATCGTTGATCTTCGCTCCTTTTCGTTGCATCCACTCAAAAAAAGCCGGATTGGCGAGTACAATTTCTGAATAGCGGTCGGTGTGCGGTATGACGTCCATGCCCACCACACGGCCCAGAGCATGCAGCAGGTTAACCGTTACTTTGAGTTGTTTTTCAACGCTGTCCAATTCCGGCAGAGCATCGGCCAATTCCTGGCTGAAAAACTCCCGGTTGATGTGCCAACTCGCCATACCGTAAAGGCTGGCTACGACTCCGGGTTCCCAGATAGGAAGCAAATGAACCGCTTGCTGGCAGGCAGGAACGGTGAACAGATAATTGACTAAATTCCAGAAATTCCCGATGGTGCGAACGTTTATCCCCACCATATTGGCCGTACGCAGCCAGTTTCCATCGTTCAGGTGTTCAATTGGAGAAGGCTGCGTATATACCGGGTTGATCACTTTTTCAAACAGGTCAGCGCCTAACTTTTGCTTTAACACGGCCAATGTCGTGGCTACAGGCAGGCAGATGGCAGCTGCCGGCGTTAGGTTTTCAAGGTATGAGCTTTTTCCGTTGAGATAGGCATCTAATCCGGTCAGGTCTGAATAGGCGGTTGCGTTCATGCTTTTTGCAATATGGGTAACAGGGCTTTGATGGCATTGTCGCGGTAATAATAAGCATAAAATTCCGGCGGCGTGGATTGATTATCGGATGCTAAGCGCTGCAGGACAGCTTCGGCAAAAGCAGGCGTGTCGTGGTCGGCCACCACCACGAGTTGTTCGCCACAAACTTGCTTTTGAATGCCAAACGCGCCACTTTCGGTTGAAACAACGGTTTTGCCCAATGCGATGGCTTCCAGAACTTTTGTTTTCACACCAGCTCCTTTGACAATAGGGTTGAGCACCAGGTCTGCCGCCAGGACATATTGGTCAATATCTTCCACAAAGCCCAAATAGTCCAGGTTATATTGGCGGAAAGCCTCTAATTTATTGTATTCCGCCGGCAGGCCACCGCCACAGATCATAATGCGATAATCCTGAGTCATTTGTGATTTCAGCAAAGGCGCCAGTTCCTGAGCGATGAACAAGACGGCTTCGAGGTTAGGCAGGTAGTTTTGCGAGCCAAAAAAGAGGATCCAGCGTTCTGTTTCTTTAAACCCATGGCTGGCGGCTACCCCCCGCCGGGCTGTTTGGCGCTCCTGCTCAGTTGGGGGAGCATTACGTTCTACGCCATAAGGTACATCCAAACATTTTTGTGGGTCAAGCCCAAATTCGGCAACCGCTGCCACCCGTTCTTCTGCAGAAATGAAAAGTACCTGTTTGGCAATGCGGTAAACAAACCACTCCACCGCCCAAACGATGCGCCACCACCATTTATTCATGCTTTGAAAGCGCCGGTATTCAATATTATGCGCGTATACCAGCAGCGAAATGCCCAACAAGGCAAGAACCGGCAACAGCAATGGCGCGATAAAGGGCTGTTGGACAATGCAATGCCGAACCCGTGCTGCTTTTAGAATACGAAAACAACGCCAGGCAGCCAACGGGCTGAAATATTTGATTACGCTTTCGCGAAAAGCGAATTTTAGCTGAAACGCGTAAACGCTGCGGGCATTCGTGAAACTGGAAATGCAAATCGTCGGCACTTCACTGCTCAATGCTTCGCAAAGACCATAACCGGCCTGGTGCCCGCCGTTTTTGGGGGGCAAAAAAACATAAGGAATAACGACTGCCGTCACCGGCGAAGCATTTGAATGCAAAGTTTGGGTGTTTTAGGGGGTAAAGATAAGGGGAGTTGTTTAAAAAGAGGCAAAAGGCAAGGGGCAAGGGGCAAAACTTGTCCTGTATAGCGGGGTTGGTGACTTCTCTGTTTGCAAATTTGCCCCTTGCAACTTGCCTTTTCTTAATAGCTCAGCCCAAAGCCAAACTTGTACAACGGGTCCTTTGAATCGTAAGGCATATCCTCCTTTTGGTTGCGAACCGCTTCCATCGAGGAGGGCAATTCAAAAGGTAATTTACCCTGTGGTTGGGCTTTGCCGAAAACTACATCCAGCAAAGCGGCATCGCTGGCGCCGTAGTTGGCCAAAAGTCCCTTTGCTGCCATGCTGATTTCGGGAATAACCGCCGGGCGGTCAAGGTAAATGTCCACAATCGTTGGAACGGTCTTCAGCAATTGCAGGATGTCTTCTTTTTCTTTGCCTTTAAAATCTAAGTCGCCGTGGTGGAATCCTTTTGCAATTGGATTATTAGTTTCCACCGGATACCAGGGCGCATTCAAGCGCAGGATGGCAAAATCCGCTTCTTCCGGTTTTTCTACAACCGTTCCGTATTGGGCAGCCACCTTGGCGTCTATGTTTTTGACGTAAATTTTATGCTTTCCTGTCGCTAATGGCAAGGCGCCTGCTTCATTTTTTAGCAAAGTAAACGAACGGCGCTGGGCCAGTTCACCAGCTTTTTTGAATTGCTGATTGCTAAGCACTTGATCAGCTGCGGCCAAATCAACATAAGGATTGTCGAACAGCCCCAACTGAAATTTCTGACGCAACAAGCGGCGAACCGATTGGTCAATACGCGCTTCAGACAGCTTGCCTTTTTTGACTAAACTCAACACATGCTCGACACAACTTTCGCCTCCAAATTGGTCTACCCCGGCTTCGATGGCCTTCAAAACGCGTTCTTCTTCACTCAATTTTTCAACGCCCCAAGCCCGGGCAGGCCAGGTAACCGGCCCCATTTTTGTATCTGTGATGAGGCCCCAATCGGTACAAACGACACCATCGTATTTGTATTTATCCCGGAGCAGACCAGTAATCATTTCTTTGTTGAATGAAAAACCGACGTCTTCCCCAGATTGTCCCATCGGCACCCCATAATAAGGCATAATGGCCGCCGTGCTGACTTCAAAAGCCGACTCAAAGGGAATCAGGTGGTAGTTGAAATTGCTGCCGGGATAAATTTGTCCTTTGTGGAATTCAAAATGCGGATCAAGTCCTTCTTTTTGGGGGCCGCCGCCGGAAAAGTGCTTGGTCATGCAGGCGACACTGCTCGGCCCAAGTTTTTTACCCTGATAACCCAGAACGTAGGCCCGGGTCAGGCGGGCGGAAAGTTTGGCATCTTCTCCAAATGTGCCGCTCACCCTTGCCCAGCGGGGCTCTGTGGCAAGGTCGGCCATCGGGTGCAGCGCTTCGTGGATGCCCACTGCGCGGTATTCCTGTCGGGCGATGTTGGCGTGTTCCTGCATCAGTTTTTCGTCCCCAATGGCCGCAAATCCCAATTGCTCAGGCCACTGTGAAAACCCGTCAGATGCCATGGAAAAAATATTGTTACTGAAGTAGTGTCGTGGATCAGAAGCAATCGTAATCGGAATACCGAGCCGCGTTTTTTCTTCTGCGTATTTTTGAATATTATTTTGCCATTTGGCAAAAGTCCGGACCGTTGGGATTTGCCAAATATTGAAATGCGTCATTTTTTTATTGTCAATCCATTCGGTTGCAGGCGGCATGCGCATCATAGAGCTGGCAGCCGGCGCCAGTGAACCATCTTCGTTGATGAAGGTCCCGTTGATAAACAACATCCCGGCTTTTTCTTCCAGCGTCATTTTAGCCAGTACGTCTTCTACCCTTTTTTCAATGGGTTGTTTTTTGTCTTCGTAGACATCCAGTTTGCCGTTTTTATTCAAATCGCGGTAAGCAGGCGGGGTAATCCAAGATGGGATGGAAGCTGCTGCGGCCAGGAAAACCAACGGCACAGCAATAGAAGTCAAACGAATTTTCATGGCAGACAATGTTTAAGTTATATCAATGTGTAAACAATACACAAAGGTATATTCCTTTTTCTTTACACGCAAGACCTCCTTAACCCTAAAATTTTGATTTTTTCCGTTTGTGCTTCATCAGCCACTACCGCATAGCAAATAGTTTATCCATCTGTTTAACAGTTGTGAATGAGTGAAAAAAAGTTCCCATTTTTGCGGTATGGAACAAAAGATACAAGCCAAAAACTTAGATGAGCAAAGATTTGGGCGGGTTTTGCCGCACGTTTCCGTGGATTGTGTGATTTTCGGGTTCCACGAAAATCAGTTGCGGGTTTTGTTGTTGCGGCTTCGCAGCATTCAGGAATGGAGTTTGCCGGGCGGCCGCCTTTTTCCTGATGAATCCTTGGACGATGCAGCACACCGCGTACTCAAAGAGCGGACAGGGCTGCAAAACATTTTCCTGAAGCAGTTCTATGCCTTCGGAGACCGCCACCGTATGGACAATACTGATTTTCACGGTATACTTGCAAAACAGGGCATTCAGTTAGACCCTTCTCACGTATTGTTCGACCGAACAATTTCGGTGGGCTATTACGCCTTGGTCGAATTTTCGCAGGTAACTCCCGGATTAGACATACTCACGGAGGAATGGCGTTGGTGGGATGTGCGGGAAGCGCCGGTGATGTTGTTTGACCACAACGAAATTATGTCTGCGGCGCTCAAAACGCTCCGCAGACAACTCCGCTATGACCCTGTCGGGCTGAACCTGTTGCCGGAAAAATTCACCATGCCGGAACTCCAAAAACTGTACGAAACCATCTTGGGAAAAACGCTGGATCGCCGCAATTTTCAAAAGCGGCTACTCGGCTACGGCATTCTCAAACGCCTGGAGGAACGCCGATTAGGCGGCGCCCACAAGTCGCCTTACCTGTATTGTTTTGACCGGGAACAGTATTTCAAAGCACTGGAATCTGGCCTGGAACACGAGTGGTAGGCAATCAGTCAATTCTGTAGATTTCCATAATGCCTCTCAAAATAGCCGGAAAATCAATATTCAGGTCAATCAGTTTTCCTGTCCTCACATCGAATACCCAGCCATGAACGGTTAATCCACGCTCTTTGTATGCCCTTTGCACTGCCGCTGTTTTGATGAGGTTGACGCATTGCTCCTGCACGTTCAACTCCACAAGCCGGTCGTATCTTTTGCTTTCATCTTCAATTGCATTCAATTCATTTTTGTGCAAACGATAAACGTCCCGGATGTTCCGGAGCCAGGGATTAAGGATGCCGAGGTCTCCCGACTGCATCGCCGCTTTGACGCCCCCACAGGCATAGTGGCCACACACGATGATCTGCTTAACTTTCAGGTGGTTGACGGCGTAGTTCAATACCGACATGACGTTCAGGTCAATGCTGATCACCATGTTCGCGATGTTCCTGTGGATGAAAACTTCGCCCGGCTTCACGCCCATCAGGTCTTCGGCAGTCACCCGGCTATCTGAGCAGCCGATGTAAAGATATTCAGGTTGTTGCCCTTTTGATAAATCTTCAAAATAGGTAGGAGAAATAGCAAGCTTGCTGGCAATCCACTTTTCGTTGTTCTCGAAAATTTTGCTGAAATCGGCCATAATCTGGTCAATATTTAGTGGTCCTGTGAGTAATAGATCGTAATACTTTCGTTAGGGTTCAAAATTAAAAACTGTTCATGATGAAGGTAGATATTTTTCTAAATTTGTCGAAATACACGGAAATTACGACCGATGGCAACAGATACGATTAACACCAACATCAACACGCGGGGCGCTGCGCAGCACACTTATGATGCCATCGTCATTGGTTCGGGGATTTCCGGGGGGTGGGCGGCGAAAGAACTGTGTGAAAAAGGGTTTAAAACTTTGGTCCTGGAGCGTGGCCGCAACATCGAACACGTCAAAGACTACCCCACAATGCTCAAAGCGCCCTGGGATTTTGAGCATCGGGGGCGTATGCCCAATGCTTTTCTGAAAGAAAATCCACTCATCAGCAAAGCAGCTGGATTTGGTGAAGATACGGCGCATTTTTTCATACAGGACAAAGACCATCCCTACGTTCAGGAAAAGCCTTTCGACTGGATCCGGGGCTACCAGGTTGGCGGAAAGTCTCTCACCTGGGGGCGTGCCTGCCAACGCTGGAGCAATTATGAGTTTGAAGCGCCAGCCCGGTTTGGTTATGGCGCCGACTGGCCAATCCGCTATGCCGACGTGGCGCCCTGGTACGCGCATGTAGAAAAATTCATTGGAGTTTGCGGCAATAACGACGGCATAGAAGCCATGCCCGACGGCGAGTTTTTACCCCCTTTCGAGCTGAATTGCGTGGAGCGCCACCTCAAGCAAAGCTTTATCAAACATTATAAAAACCGGCATCTGGTGCAAGGGCGATGGGCGCACATCTCACAACCCAACGACATTCATGAGCAACAAGGCCGCGGGCGCTGCCAGTCCCGAAACCTTTGTATGCGGGGATGCCCGTATGGCGCTTATTTCAGCTCGGTCTCCTCTACCCTGCCCTGGGCGGCAAAAACCGGCAACCTGACCATCCGCCCGTTCTCTGTCGTCCACTCCATCATTTACGACGAGCAAAAAAATAAAGCGACGGGCGTTCGCGTGATTGATACCAATACCCGGGAGGTCACAGAATATTTAGCGCGCATAATTTTTGTGAACGCCTCGGCACTGAACAGCAACCTGATTCTGTTGAATTCAACCAGCAACCGTTTTCCCAACGGACTGGGCAACGACAGCGGTTTGCTCGGTACCCATATTGGGTTTCACCTCTACCGCGGCTTTGTCAACGCTTTCATCGAAGGTTATGAAGACAAATATTACTATGTGCGCAATCCTGTGGAGTGCATTGTGGCCAATTACCGCAACTTAGGCAAGCAGGAAACCGACTACGTGGGGGGCTTTACCACTTTTTCCGGCGCTTCCCGTGTGCGGGGTGCCGTAAAACCGGAAGATCCCCAGATTGGCGCCACTTTTAAGGAAGCCATGAGTGAACCGGGCAGGTGGGAGGTGTACATGTACATGCAGGGGGAAACGATTATGAAGCAAAGCAACCATGTGCGCCTGAGCAAAGCCGAAAAGGACCAGTGGGGCATTCCATTGCTGGTCACGTCGGTGGGCTACGACGACAACGACGAAAAAATGGTGAAAGATTTCCTGAACCAAAGCTGCGAAATGCTGGAAAAAGCAGGTGGTACCATCCTGAACCGCATTGACAACCAACAACCGCCAGGCTTGGACATCCACGAAATGGGCGGTGCACGCATGGGTGCGGATCCCAAAACCTCCCTGCTCAACGAATGGAACCAGTTGCACCATTGCAAAAATGTCTTTGTCACCGATGGCGCCTGCATGACCAGCACGGGAAACCAAAGTCCTTCAATCTTGTACATGGCCCTGACTGCGCGTGCTGTCAATTACGCCGCCCAAGAGGCTCAAAAAGGCAATTTGTGATGAACAGAAGAGACGCACTAACTGCCACTGCGGCCTTGCTGGGTGGCGCCATCATCGGCGGACAGGCTTTCCTGAGCGGCTGCATCGCCGAAAAAACTGAAACAGGGCTTTTCAGTGAAGCAGATCTGGCTTTTTTGGACGAAGTTGGGGAAACCATTCTACCCACGACCGAAAAGTCGCCCGGCGCTAAAGCCGCCAAAATCGGCACTTTTATGAAAACCATCGTCACAGATTGCTATGATGATGCAGAACAGGCGATCTTTTTGGCCGGTATGGGCAAATTGAAGGACTTGAGTTTGAAGCAATATCAACGCTCTTTTATGCAGCTTAACGCTGATGAAAAAACAAAGTTGGTCACTTCGCTGGACCAGGAAGCGACGAGTTACAGCAAAAATAAACCGGAAACCGAGCCGGAACACTATTTTTCCATGATCAAGCAACTGACGCTTTGGGGCTTTTTTACTTCCGAGCCAGGTGCTACCGAAGCGTTGCGCTTTGTGCCCGTTCCCGGAAGGTATGAAGGTTGTGTTGATTATGTAGCGGGTGATCCAGCTTGGGCCTGAATCTTCGATTGTAAAGCTCGATAGCTGCGTTATGCTCGGCTCAAAAATCGTCATTTACGTGAGTAAACTCCGGTTTTTGGGCCTTCGCAAGCCTTGCTCTCGAGCTTTACAATCCAAGATGGGTATCAAACTCTATTCCTCATTCAAAACAGAAAGCCGTGCAAAAAGTAAAAGTAGCCATCCTCGGCGCAGGATTCATCAGCGACATCCATTTGGAAAGCTACCACCGTTTTGTACCAGAAGCAGAAATCGTGGCGGTTTATACGCGCGATCTGGCCAAAGCCGAAGCATTTGCTAAAAAATATAACATCCCGCAGTGGTACGATGATCTGGACGTGATAATTGAGCAGTCGGGCTGCGAGGTGGTGGATATTTGCCTGCCCAATTTTCTGCACGCAACGGCAACGCTCAAAGCAGCCAAAGCGGGGAAACACATTATTATTGAAAAACCGCTATCGGTCACGCTGGAGGAAGCCGACGAAATGATTGCTGCCTGTCAGGTTGCGGGGGTAAAACTCATGTATGCCGAAGAACTTTGCTTTGCGCCAAAATACGAACGCGCCCGTCATTTGGTAAAAGAGGGCGCAGTGGGTGAAATGTACCTGCTTAAACAATCTGAAAAGCACTCCGGACCGCACAGCGACTGGTTTTATGACGTGAACCAATCCGGTGGCGGCGTACTCATGGATATGGGCTGCCATGGCATTGCCTGGTTTCGCTGGATGTTGGACAATAATCCCGTCAAAAGCGTTTACGCCAGTATGGCAACCGTTTTGCACAAAAACAGAACGAAAGGCGAAGACAACTCTGTGCTGATCCTCGAATTTGAAAATGGGGTGACGGGCGTGGTAGAAAACAGTTGGGCTAAACATGGGGGGATGGACGACCGCAGTGAAATCCACGGCACGGAAGGGGTAATTTACGCCGACCTGTTTATGGGAAACGCAGCTTTGGCTTACAGCAAAAACGGTTATGGGTACGCGATGGAAAAAGCGGATACAACAAGTGGCTGGAGTTTTCCGGTGTTTGAAGAAGCATTCAACCAGGGTTACCCACACGAATTGAAGCACTTTATTGAGTGTGTGTTGAACGATACCACCCCGTTGGTCACTGGCGAAGATGGCCGGGCGGTGCTGGAAATCATCTATGCTGCCTATGCCTCAGCGGGCAAAGGCGCCAAAGTGGAATTGCCTTTCAGGCCCCGGGTGGCCAAGCCCATTGATCTATGGCTTGGTTCTGGAAAATAAGCGGGTTGTACTGCCGAACTGGAGTTCGGCGCTACAGGGGCTGCCGAACTCCAGTTCGGCAGCCCCGGCAAAATAGCATTTCCTGGTTTTACGCCGAACTGGAGTTCGTCGCTACAGGTACCGCCGAACTCCAGTTCGGCAGCTCGGGCAAAATAGCATTTCCTCGTTTTGCGCCGAACTGGAGTTCGTCGCTACAGGTACCGCCGAACTCCAGTTCGGCAGCTCGGGCAAAATAGCATTTCCTCGTTTTGCGCTGAACTGGAGTTCGGCGCTACAGGTACTGCCAAACTCCAGTTCGGCAGCCATGGCAAAATGGCGTTTCACGTGCCACGCCGAACAGCGTTCGGCGGTACGCTGCCGCTACCAGTTATGCTTTTCGACTCGAATCCTGCAATTGCGCCGCCGCTACTGCATCCAAAAAAAACAAACTATTGGGGTGTTGTTGCAACACGCTGGCAGGAACTGATTCAGAAACCGGTTGTTCAATCGCCGCCTGAATGATGTCGGTTTTGCGGGCGCCATTGGCCATCAGGATGACAGTTCGGGCATCCATGATTTGCCGGATGCCTAAAGTAAAGCCTTTTTCCAACACGGTTTCGCCCTGGAAATATTTTTGCGCGGTCGCCCTCGTCTCTGGGGCCAGCTCGGCAACGTGTGCTGAGCGATCGAAAGAAACCCCGGGTTCATTAAAACCAATATGCCCGTTGACCCCGATGCCAACCAACAAAAAATCAATGCCGCCCAATTCGGATAAATGGGCATCCATACGGGTGCAAACGTCCTGCAAATCCGTAGCCATTCCGTCAAATAAATGAATTTGCCTGGGTTCAACCTGGAGTGGCTGGAACAAATGCCGGTGCAAAAAATAGTGGCAACTGCCGGGATTGGAAGGCGGAATGCCCACCCACTCGTCTAAAGCGACAAAGCGGATGCCCGAAATGTCAATTCGTTGCATTTTCGCCTGCCGGACAAACTCTGCATAGGCGCCCAAAGGAGTTTCTCCGGTTGCTAAGCAAAGCACTGCATCCGGTTTTTCAAGGACTACCCGCATAATTTCACGCGCAGTGTTGGTCGAGAGCCGGCGGTAATCTTCATAAATTCTGGTGATCATAATGGGTTCGCGTAATTTTCCTCCAACATACACCAATCTTTGGGATTTTTAAGAATTATATTTGTGCCATGCACCTTCATGTTTGTGTAATTTTTTTACCACATAGTTCACAATAGGTGGTTTCACATAGACCACATAGGAGCTACGTAAACTCTTTATAGACCACATAATTGCTATGTGATTTATGCGAAAGGTTCTATGTGGTAAAACCCTAATAAAAAATAAACCAATGCGCAAAATCATTTTGAACTTAGCCGTCAGCCTGGACGGCTACATCGAAGGCCCGAACGGCGAATACGACTGGTGTTTCACCGACCAGGATTATGGCATGTCGGATTTTTTCAAAAAGATAGACGCTGTTTTTTTTGGCCGTAAGTCTTACGAAATGTCTCTGGGTGTTGAAAATGCAGACAATTCCTGGATGCCACCGGTGACTACCTACGTCTTTTCAAATTCCCTCCAAACCGTCAAATCCGATGCCATTTTGGTTTCCGGCGATCTCAAAACAGCCGTGGAGCGCATCAAAGGCGAACCGGGAAAAGACATCTGGCTGTTTGGCGGCGCAGAACTTACTGCTTCGTTGCTCCGGGAGAACTTAGTGGATGAATTCATGCTTTCGATACATCCAATTTTGTTGGGTAGCGGGAAGTTGCTTTTTGGAAACCTTCCAAACCGGGTGCAGCTCAAACTTGCCGACACCAAAACTTATGACAGCGGTTTGGTGACGTTGACATATGTATTGAAGGAATAATTCAATACAAGGACAACAGCCATTCGCGTTCTGCCAGATACTCCGTTTGCGTAATCTCCTTTTTGAGTTTACCCCGCTCCGTGGCGCTCCTCCTGGCAGGAACAATCATTTTTTTCATAAACCGCACAAAATTCCGGTACATTTCCCGGTGGTAGCCGCCTTCCCGATGGCGGCGCAGGTAGATGTCGAAGCTGTCCAACAACGATTCGAGCGCCTGGAGCTCGCCCTGTTCGTAGTACATGCGCACCATCATGCGGCGGGCGTCGAAATTTTCGAGCATTTCGCGCAATTCCACGTGCCGCAGGAGTTCCAGCGCTGCATCGTATTCCTGTTTTCGGAAATAATAGGTGGCTAAGTTGTAGCGGTAAATGTTTTCCCGGTCTTTTGGCGACAGAAAAGATTGAAATTCCTGGAGGTAGCTGAACGCCCAGTCCCACTCTCCTACCCCGACTGCGATATTCATGACGTTGCGGTAGGTCGTTTTAGAAAGGTATCCGTTTTCGAGAAATACCCGCCGCTCCAGCCCGCTCCGGTACAAATCAAAAGCCTCCCGCATGTATTTTTTATCGGCGGCGTTGATCCTTCGGATGCAAACATTCAGCGCCAGAATATACAGGTCGCGCAGATCGGGGTTCGGAAAGACTTCGCCATTTTTAGCAAGGAGTGCTTTTAAACGCAGAAAGTGCGCTTCATTTTCCGGTTCTGCAAGGGCAACATAACTGGCGTGCCAGGTTTCAACCGCGGCGTTGTCCCGAAAAACGCCTTCCTCCACCAAACGCAAAGTTTCAGGCAGGTAAGGAATAATGGCCGAAACATTCGACATGGACTTTTGTGCCAGCAGGGAACAGCCTTGTCGGAAAGAATTGACGGCCACAAAAACGCCGAAAGCCCGGTTCATTGCTTCCACATTATCTACCCCGCTGCGGTGTTTTTGTCTGCCGAGTTCCCAGACTTCCTGTTCCAATGCAAACTGATAAAAATAGTAGCCATCGTGGCGAAAAGCGGATTGAGCGAGCGCAGATTTTGAGCGCTCCAATTCCTTTTCCCAAAATTCATTGGCGCCCAGTTTTTTCAGCGCATAACACAGGTGCAGGTTCACATTTGATGGTTCATTGTTCCATTCCTGCCAGGCCAAACAATTGCGGATCACTTCGAGCAGGTAGGCCATCAGGTGGCGCATTTTGCCGTCGTCGTAGGCAATGGATTTTTTTGGGCTTCCCGCAAATACTGATTCAAAGGCAGCTTCTTTGGTGAAACCATCCGCCTTTTTACGTCCGGGTTTTGCAGGGCTTTCAGATGCCTGCTTTTCTATAAAATCCAGTAAACGAGTCACTTCTTCCCGTTGGTTGAACAAAGGCGAACGCACGGCTTTGGCGATGAGGCGACGTTGGGCATCGGGTAGGGTTTGCCAAACTTTGACGATGGTTGCGCTTTTCATGTTGCGATAATTTGCACAATTATCATTATAACTAATTATAAAACAATGTTTTTGATAAAAAAAATATTAAATTATTGTGACAAACAAGAAAAAATGTCTTTTGCAAGCACCAGAACAACGCCCATCTTTGAAGAAAAATAATTAAATCTACCACCACAAAATAAATGAGCTATGAAAAGATTCTTCTTTACCCTGCTTGGCTTTTTGCTTTACGCGGTTGATATTGAGGCGCAGTCCTGCCTCCCGGAAGGAATCCGGTTCACTCATCAGTCTCAAGTTGACAGCTTTCCCATAACCTATGCGGGATGTCATGAGGTATTAGGAGATGTTAATATTGACACGACAGACATTACCAACCTTGATAGTCTGTATCTAATAACTCATATACACGGAAGCCTTAGTATAAGAACAAATGAAGACCTTCGTTCCTTTCAGGGGCTGCATAATCTCCAGGTGGTAAACGGGAGCGTTGTTATAGTAGATAATCACAATAACCAGTTGACAAGTTTAGCAGGCTTTGACAACCTCACGCTTGTAGGAGGGAGACTGGAAATCAACTACAACGTCAACATCAACACCTTGAGCAATTTGGCGAGCCTGACCACCATACAGGGGGATACCAACAATAAAGGATTACAAATCTTTGGGCTACATGGAATACAAAATTTAGAAGGACTTGAAAACCTTACCGAAATTGGTGGAGGGTTGGCAGTTGTACATTGTCAAAATGTGACAAGCCTGGAAGCTTTAGGGCCAATTACCTCCATCGGTGGCGACCTGGATATCAGAGGCACGGGAATCTCCAATTTTTCCGGCCTCGAGCAATTAACTCATGTGGGTGGAGCATTGCTAATTGGTTACAATTACGAACTGACTAACCTTGATGCCCTAAGCCAATTGACTGAAATAAACGGGAGCATGTATATCGAAGAAAACTTTGCATTGACTTCGATATCAGGTTTGGAAAATATTACCTCGCCAATTCTTCATGCCCGCATAGAGAAAAATTCATTGCTGACCTATTGTGCTATTGCTCCACTCTGCAACGCGCTTTCCGGGCCGGGCGAAGAGATCTTTATTTTTGAAAACAATGCTGAAGGTTGCAATACCCAGGAGGAGGTGGAGTCTGAATGTACCGGCCAGCCAATAAAAGTAATTGTTTTGGTGGATACCGATGGAGATTGTCAACAAGACCCGGTTAACCTGCCTTTTAGTGAGATGCAGGTGCATTTTGACAGTGATGCTTCTGCTTTGACCCGATCAACAGACGCGAACGGGGTTGTTTATTTCACCCGGGTGGATTCTAATGATTTTTCCCTTTATCTTCCTCAAACACCTTCAGAACACTGGGAGGCATGCTTTGACACACTGACCTTAGATCCTACGAATCTGGAAGATACAATCTTTGCTACTATTTTGCTTTCTCCCTCGAGTTTTTGCCCTGAATTATCTACAGAATTGGGATTGCCTCCTGCTTTTAGAGGATGTCTGATCAATTCCAATATTCAGGTACAAATTCAAAATGTTGGTACAATCACTGCAGAGAATATTCAGGCAGCTGTTGTATTGCCTTCATCCGCAATCGAACTGATCAGTTCATCGGTTCCAATTTTGATGCAAAATGGCGACACCATATTTTTCTCTGTCAGCAATTTGGCGTTTTTTGAATCCACCTCAATAGACTTGGTTGTAAAAACGCGGTGCGATACCTTTTTACTTGGCCAAACACTCTGTGTAGAAGCATTCGCATATCCGGAAAATGCCTGCCCTTCCGGAATTGAGAGCTTTTCTGAAATACGCCTCTATTCGCAATGCCTTGACGATGAAACTGTCCGCTTTACAATCCAGAATGTCGGTAATGCACCGACGCAAGGAATGCATGAATACGTCATCATCGAAGATGAAGTGGTTTTGATGACAGACGATTTCGATCTGGAGCCTATGGAAACCAGGATCATAGATGTGCCTGCGACTGGCGCTACCTATCGTATGGAAGCTACCCGTTTTCCGGATGGCACCCAGACCGCAGTCGCGTTGGAAAATTGCGGGGGATTGACTCCGGGGCTTATTACTGCTTATTGGTTGGATGAAGGGCTGGAAAACCATGATTTCGATTGCCGGGAGGTTGTGTTGGCCTACGACCCTAACCAAAAAACGGCCATTCCCAAAGGCATTAGCGAAGAACATTTGCTTTCCGCAAACCGAACGTTGCAATACACCATTGAATTCCAAAATACAGGTACAGATACGGCTTTTCGGGTGCTGTTGACAGATGTGCTTTCCCCTTACCTTGATGTTGCGACTTTCCGGCCCGGTTCGGCTTCGCATGATTACACCTGGGAGATAAAAGATAATAACAAATTGAAAGTGCTCTTTTTTCCGATTGCGCTGCCGGATAGTAATCAGAATCTAGCTGGCTCCCAAGGCTTTTTTACCTTCAACATTGACCAGGTTCAGGATCTGCCAGATGGCACGGTCATTGAAAACACGGCAAATATTGTATTCGATTACAACCCACCCATTGTGACCAATACTGTATTCCATACTATTGGCGAATTGTTGGTCATCATTGATGACTCGGAGCACGAAACTGATCCTGTCTGGACGGTATTTGCCAATCCGGTCAGCACCACGGCAACCTTTCGGACAAAAAAAGTGATCGCCGGTGAAAAACGCTTTGAACTATTCGATTCATCCGGCAGGCTGGTTAGAACCCATCGCTTTGAAGGCCAGGAATTTTTGTTCGAGCGC
>JALHRK010000008.1 GCA_022841505.1 Saprospiraceae bacterium
GCACCGGGCAGTTCGATACCATTTCCACCCCGGGTTCGCAATCGGTCACCGTTACCAACAGCTTAGGTTGTGAAGGTACAGCAACGGCAATGGTGGTGCAAAACCCAAATCCAACGCCAAACATAACCGGCCTGACGGGCATTTGCCCAACCAACGGATCAACGGTGCTTCAGGTAAGCGGCGGCCCTTATACCAATTATCAGTGGTCTACCGGCCAGAGCAGCGCCTCCGTTACGGCTAACACGGTTGGCCCGATAGCAGTTACTGTTACGAACAGCAATGGTTGCATTGGCAATACCCAGGCGCAAATCAGCTTTCTGCCTGCCCCGATGCCCACCATCAGCGGACCGGCTGCCATCTGCGAGGGCACGAGCGGTACCCTGACTGCCAGCGGCGGTTTCACCACTTACAGTTGGTCAACCGGGAGCGGCGCTCAAAACACGAGCGTTTCCGCAGCCGGCAACTATAACGTTACGGTAACCGACAGCAATGGCTGTACCGGATCTACGGACTTCGATGTTACTGAACTTGCATTGCCGACCGTTTCAATCGCCGGCGATCTGGATTTTTGCGCAGGAGAATCCTCCCAGCTTGATGCCGGGGCCGGATTTACAAATTACCAATGGAGCAACAGCCAGACCGGACAATTCAGTACTGTAAATTCCAATGGCAATATTTCGGTAACCGTTACCGATGCTGCAGGTTGCCAAAACTCAGCAACGGCCTTAGTGACCGAATATAACCTGCCCCAGGCTCAAATTGCAGGCAGTCTTAGTTTTTGCATCAACGGCTCTACGACGTTGAGCGCCGGTGGCGGCACTTTTGCCGCTTACCTTTGGTCGAACGGCGAAACGACGCCTTCTATTTCAACGGGCCAGCCTGGCAACTATGCTTTGATGATTACGGATGCCAATGGTTGTTCAAATAGCGATACCGTGGCGGTTCAGGAACTCACTGAATTGACGCCTTCTGTTACCGGCGACCTGGCTTTCTGCGATGGAGAAACCACGCTGCTCGATGCCGGAACGGGCTACAATACCTATCTCTGGTCAGATGGCAGCAATGCACCCCAGCTGACGGTGAGCAGCACCGGTATTTACAGCGTGACGGTTTCCAATGCCGATGGCTGCATGGGGCAAACGTCTGTTACAGTGGTCGAAAACCTGCTTCCGGTGGTCAGCATCAACGGTGCGGCTAATTTCTGCGCAGGCAGTACCAGCACGCTTTCCGCAACACCGGGTTTTGAATCCTATCAATGGACTGGCGGTACAGACACAGAAACCATTGCGGTGACTTCGGGCGGCACTTACCAGTTGACGGTAACCGATGCAAATGGTTGCCAGAATGCAACCTCCTTTGCAATCCAGGAAATTCCGTTGCCAACGCCTTCCATATCCGGCGTACCGGCCTTCTGTCCGGGCGCTGCTGCAACGCTTACCGCAAACGCGGGTTATCAAAATTACTCTTGGAACAACGGCCAGACCACAGCAACCATCTCCGCTGCGACAACGGATAACTTTAGCGTTACCGTCACAGATGCATTTGGTTGTACCGGCAGCACTTCCATTGATGTGGCAGAATACGTCACGACCACGCCGGTGATTTCCGGAGTGCTTGACTTTTGCCAGGGCGACGGCACCTCGCTGAATGCCTCCGGAAACTTCGTTAACTATGCGTGGACGGGCGGTGTGCAGTCGCAAACCCTCGCAGTCAGCCAGCCCGGAGCCTATGCGGTAACCGCAACAGACGCCAACGGTTGTCAGACCAATGCTTCGGCTACGGTTATAGAAAATCCGTTGCCACAATTCAGCATCCTTGGCGATCTGGATTTCTGCGACGGCCTGAGTTCAACCCTCAGCGTAAGCAATCCTTACCCAACCTACCTCTGGAGCAACCAGAGCGGCGCGGCGTCTTTGCCGGTCAACAGCAGCGGCAATTATTCCGTTACGGTGACCGATGCGAATGGCTGCCAGAATTCCAATACGGTTGCAGTGGTAGAATACCCGCTTCCGCAAGTTGCCATCACCGGAACGCTGTTTTTCTGCGAAGGCAGCAGCACGACGCTGAATGCGCCTTCCGGATTGGCTACTTATGTTTGGAACAATAACCCGGGCGCGGCAAACCTGACGGTAACGACTCCGGGGCAATATACCGTGGTAGGAACAGATGTCAACGGTTGCAGTTCGACCGCAACCGCAAGCGTACTGGAAGCAGATGTCCCGGTTGCCGTCATCAACCCGGTTTCAGAACTCGACTGCGCCACCCGCGAAGTGACGCTGAACAGCAACGGCTCGAGCCAGGGCAACGGATTCCTGTATGTTTGGAGTGGCCCGGATATTCAGGCCAGCGAAGCGAATAGCCCAAACCCGACAGCCGGCATTGCAGGCGCTTATACCCTTATGATTTCTGACCAGACCTACAATTGCCCGACTGCCACGGCCAGCATTAATGTGATTGACCTCGCCTACGAGCCGGCTGCCAGCTTGCTGGTGACCGATGTGCTCGATTGCAATACGGCCTCGGTTCAACTGAACGGCGCCGGTTCTGAAAGTGGCCCGGGTATCGTGTACCGGTGGTACAATGCAGCGGGGAATTTGCTTTCCTCCTCCGGCGTCCAGAACTATTACCAGGTTAGTCAGGCGGGCGGTTACACCCTGGAAGTTTTTGATCAACTCACCTCCTGCGTTTCGACCGTGAGCGCCACGGTTAGTTCAGATTTCAACTACCCGGTTGCCAACGCCGGCCCGCCACGGCACCTCGATTGCCGCAATACACTTGACGTGCTTGACGCAACGGGATCGAGCCAGGGCGCGCAGTTCAGCTATGCCTGGTCTACGAGCTTAGGGAATATTGTGCAGGGACCTGCCACAGCGACGCCGACAATCAATGCGCCGGGCGCCTACAACTTAGTGGTGACCAATAACCAAAATGGCTGCACCGCAAATGCATCCGTTCAGGTCACCCAAAATATCCAGCAGCCCAATGCTAACGCCGGGCAGGATCAAACCCTGAACTGCGTGATTTCATTGGTGACATTAGACGCTTCTGCTTCGGTTGCTTCCCAGCCGTTGTACCGTTGGGTGGCTGCCGGAACTGCGGATACCGTGGCCATTACGCCAACCTTAGATCTGAACGCCCCCGGCAATTATGTGCTTTGGGTCATAGACAACCTGAATGGCTGCGCCGACAGCGACGTCGCCAACGCTTTGCTTGACCCTGCTTTCGTACAGGGTTTTTCGGTCACCACAGACCAGCCGACCTGCTTTAACGACACAGATGGCAGCATCGTCGTACACAGTGTGGAAGGCGGAACGCCGCCGTTCGTATACAGCCTGAATGGCGCTGCTTTCCGTCCGGGAGGCGTTTTCAACAACTTAGGTTCCGGCGAATACAATATTGTGATTCAGGACGCTTTGGGCTGTGAATACATGGAAGATGCCTACATCGAAGTATCCAACGACCTGCGTGTAGACGCCGGCCCGGATCAGTTTATTGATTGGGGAGATTCGGTGCGCATTCACGCCCAGATCAACGTGCCCTCCGATGAAATCACTTCGATGAAATGGCAAAGTCCCGGCGAACTGCCTTGCGCAAATTGCCCGGAATTGGTCCTTGGCCCACTGGAAACGACCGCCTATTCGATCGCCATAATGGACGAAAATGGCTGTGTTGCCAAAGATCAGGTGACCGTTTTTGTGCGCCGCAACCGCGATGTGTTCATCCCGAATGCATTTTCACCCGATAACGACGGCACAAACGACGTGCTGATGATTTTTGCGGGCGACGAAGTGGTGCGCATTAAGTCGTTCCAGGTCTACAACCGCTGGGGAGAATCCGTATTTGAAGTCTACAATTTCCAACCCAACGATCCAATTTACGGCTGGAATGGCGCAGGCCGCGGCGGACAAATTTTCAATGCAGCGGTATTTGTTTATCTCGCTGAAGTTGAATTCATTGACGGCAGCACCAGGCTTTATACGGGTGATGTGTCGTTGATCCGGTAAGAACGATTTGTTTTGATAAAAACAGGAGCCACCTCGATTTTTCGGGGTGGCTTTTTGTTTTGTGAGAGGGCTTTACTCGGATAAAAATGCTATATTTGGGAATTAAACTTGCGTATCAAAGCATGAAACCACCATTTCTATTGGATCCATCCCTGTACGCTCAGGTCCTTGATTGCTTGAGTAACTTGTTTTTTACAGACAAGGTAGGGGATACCAAAGATATGGATTTTTTGCGGGATGACCGCTGGCTTTCCGACACTGCGGTGATTGATCAGGTATCTTTGCGCAAGGGTTTATGGTTGATTTCACTGGTTTTTGTACATCATAAAATGCCAATGAAATTTTTGATGCGCCGCATCACTTCGCATGCCTGCCCCAGGCGCGCCGGCATGATGGCCTTGTACATGCGACGCCTGGCTGCCAAAGATCAACGGGGCACTTTAAAAATAGAATCAGACAGTTTTCATACCCCACTCAATTAGCAATGCCCAATTGACCGGGATAAAATCCCTTATTGAGACAAGCATGAGCATCAGTACAAAGCATAGGATACTCGAATCTGCAATACGTTTGTTTAATCAGAACGGTGTTGCCAATGTGCGCCTGCAACAAATTGCTGATGAAGCCGGCATTAGTGTAGGCAATTTGGCCTATCACTTCCGGAACAAAGATGTCATTGTCTCCACGGTCTATGAAAACCTGTTTGAAGAATTTTCAGAAATCCTCTCTTTTTACCTGAAAGGCCCCGGCTTGGCTGATTTCGACCAACAGCTGGATCTTTACCATGCTTTCTTTGCCAAGTATAATTTTTATCTGATTGATTTATTTGAAATAGAGCGTTCCAACGCTGCGATCATGACACGTTGGCACCAGTTCGTTGCAAAAATGCTCCTTCAGATCCGCAAGCGCCTTGATTATTGCGTACAGCGTGGCTTACTCATTCCCGAGCCGGTGCCGGGGATCTACGACACCCTGACCAACAATATCTGGATGGCCATCATTTTCTGGGTTCCCCAACAAATACTCAAGGGGCAGTCGTTCAGTGCCGACCACTTCAAAAACGCCGTCTGGGCACAGATCAGTCCATACCTTACCCGCCGCGGCCTCGACGAATTTGCGGTTGAGGTTCAACCTATTGGAAGCAATATTTAAAAAATTCAGGTAGAATTTGGCGCTGCTTTGCCCGTAACTTGATTTTGACTTTTTCTAAATTAGAAAATTTTTTCTAAATTTATTTGAAAAAACTTACTAATACTCAATCGTTGCCATATATTTGTTGTGACACTTATTTCTCCAAAAATAATACGGGGTTTTCTCGGGTACTACAAATCAAAATTTATGGCAAACGTACTCTGGTTGCAAGGTGGCGCCTGTAGTGGCAATACTATGTCTTTCCTGAATGCCGAAGAACCAACGGTTGTTGAGTTGGTCACCGACTTTGGCATCAACATCCTTTGGCACCCTTCTATCGGCCTTGAAATCGGACACCAGGTGGAAGACCTGCTTTCCGATATTCTGAACGGCAAAGTACAAATGGACATTTTTGTGTTTGAGGGTAGCATCATTCAGGGCCCAAATGGCACGGGGACGATGAACTACTTCTGCGATCGCCCCATGCAGGATTGGGTGCGCGATTTGTCCAAAGTTGCTGCTTTTGTGGTTGCCATTGGCGATTGTGCTACCTGGGGGGGTATCCCTGCGGTGCCGCCCAACCCAAGCGAAAGTACAGGGTTGCAGTTTCTCAAAAAAAGCAAAGGTGGTTTTCTTGGCGCCGACTTTGTTTCGAAAGGAGGGCTGCCGGTAATCAACATCCCCGGCTGCCCGGCTCACCCCGATTGGGTAACCCAAATCCTGGTAGCCATTTCAACCGGTCGGATCAAAGACGTGCTGATAGACGATTTTCACCGCCCCAAAACCTTTTTCACCGATTTTGTGCAAACCGGCTGCCCGAACGCAATCAGCTTTGCTCAAAAAGTGGACGGCGGTTTTGGCAAACGCGGCGGTTGTCTGTTCTACGAGGTAGGCTGTCGCGGGCCAATGACGCATGCCAGCTGCAACCGCATTCTTTGGAACCGCCAATCGAGTAAGACCCGTGCCAACCACCCTTGCCTCGGTTGTACAGAACCGGGTTTCCCGCACCACGATCTGGTTAAAGGAAGCGTGTTCAAATCGCTCAAATACCTGGGCTTTTTGCCCAAAGACGTACCATCAGGAACTTCACGACTGGCTTATTACACCCGCGCCGGGTTTGAGAAAGTGATGGGAGCCGTAGAAGGCGCGATGGGCGTAAACAAAGAACATTTTGACACGTCCAAGTAATTTTTCATTCATTTAACAAGTCAAATTATTCCTAATATGTCAACGGTCAAGGAACTCAATATATCTCCCGTCGGGCGCGTAGAAGGCGACCTCGATGTGAAAGTATACATGGAAAATGGCGTTGTCACCCGGGCACATACGCAGGCTGCTATGTTTCGCGGGTTTGAAAAAATCATGCACGGCAAAGATCCTCAATCGGGGCTGATTGTTACGCCCCGCATTTGCGGAATTTGTGGCGGCTCGCACCTGTATTGCGCCTCCTCTGCTTTAGATACGGCATGGAAAACACAGTTGACGCCCAATGCGTTGTTGCTGCGCGCCATTGGCCAGGCTACGGAAACCATACAGTCCATTCCGCGCTGGTTCTATGCCATTTTTGCCACAGACATGGCCAATAAAAAATTTGCGAACAAGCCACTCTATGCCGAGGTAGTGAAGCGATTTGCAGCCTACGTTGGCACTTCTTTCCAAAGAGGGGTGACGGCTTCGGGGCGACCGGTAGAAGTGTATGCCATTTTTGGAGGCCAGTGGCCCCATTCTTCCTATATGGTGCCGGGCGGGGTTATGTGCGCCCCCACGCTCAAAGACATCACCCGGGCACATGCCATCATGAATCACTTCCGCAATGACTGGTTGGAGTCTGTTTGGCTGGGATGTTCCATCGAACGTTATATGCAAATCAAAAGCTGGGACGACCTGATGGCCTGGGTGGAAGAAAACGAAAGCCAGCGCAACAGCGACCTGGGCCTGTTCATCCGTGCCAGCATTGAATTTGGGATGGATAAATTTGGACAGGGAGTAGGAAAATTCCTTGCTTATGGTACTTATTTGCACAAAGACCTGTACAACACGCCAACCATAGAAGGGCGCAATAAAGCGCTCATCAGTCCTTCGGGGTATTATGACGGCCAGAATCACCACGTCTTTGACCACCTCAATATTAAAGAACACGTGAAGCACTCCTGGTACGCCGATGTACCGGCTGCGCACCCCTGGAAAGAACCTATGCCCACACCACTGCCTTCAAAAAACCTGATTGAGACTAATTTTAACGAAAAGTACAGCTGGGCAAAAGCCCCGCGTTACAACGAATTCGCTGCAGAGGCCGGCCCTCTGTCCCGGGTTATTGCAAACGCCAACCCGGCCAATCTGCCGCACCAAATTCAGGATCCTTTATTTGGCGACATTATGAAGAAACTCGGGCCGAGCGTATTTGTACGTGCCCTTGCCCGGATGCACGAAGCACCGCGCCTTTACGAATACATTGACCAATGGTTGTCCCAGATTGACCTCGATGGTCAGTTCTACATCAAACCGGAAGAACGCGATGGCATGGGCTTTGGCGCGACAGAAGCTGCCCGCGGCGCACTGGCGCACTGGATTGAAATCGAAAACGGTGTCATTAAAAACTATCAGGTGATGGCGCCTACAACCTGGAATGTTGGCCCGGGAGACGAACAAAACAATCCTGGCCCAATCGAATCAGCGTTAGAAGGCACAGAGATCGAAGATCCACACGATCCGGTAGAAGTTGGGATGGTGGCCCGCTCGTTCGACTCCTGCTTAGTTTGTACGGTTCATGCCCACGATGCAAAGTCGGGCGAACAACTGGCGAAATTTAAATTGTAATCAACCAATACACGTTACCGGGGTTGTGTCTTTTTTCACAACCCCGGTTTTTCATTATGCTCAAAAAAACGGCAGTACTCGGTTTTGGAAACCCGGTGCGAAGCGACGACGGAGTCGGATGCTTTGTCATCGAACAATTAAAAAGCCGCCTGGGGGATTCGCTTCAGGGGCTTACGCTCATTGATATGGGTACCTCTGCTTTCGAGATGCTTTTCCAGTTGCAAGGTCACGACCGGCTCATTCTGGTAGATGCCGTAGTGAACAGCAACGAACCCGATGGGGTCTTGTTTCGCCTGCCGGCATCAGAAACGCTGGCGGCCATTCAGGACGACCCGATGGTATTCCTGCACAGCCTGAAATGGGATCAGGCCCTTTCTTATGCAAAAAAGATACTGGGGGCCGCCTATCCCGAGGACATCAGCGTATACCTCATTGCGGTATCGGATACGCGCCTGGAAGTTGGCCTGAGCGAGCCCGTGCAGCAGGCAGGATTACAAGTCTGTGATTTAATTCTGGAGGAAGTATCCACACCGGTACTATGAGTGAAGTAAAATTGAGAAACCGGCATTTATTTCTTTCCGGCGGACTGGCTGCCGATGCTTTTGGCGATGCAACTCAGGTATATGTCGTTTATTACGCACAAAACCACGCACTGTTGCTGGCGCCCTCGGATGATGCCTTGTTTCCGACCATGCACAAGGCCGGGATGCAAATGCTGAAAACCCGTAATTTGCAGGGAGACCGGAGCATTTCCCTGGAGGAAATCCTTATTGATCATGATTTGGACGATTCGGATCGCGATTTACCTTACACCTATCAAAGTGGTTTGCGGATATTGCACATCCATTTGTAATTTTTTTCAAACCGGCCCCCTGTAATGGGGAACGCTAAACAAAGGCGCACATGCTTTCGATATACGCTCCAGCAGCACTAATTCCGGTTGTTAAAGCATACCTAGCCGAAGAGCCTCGTCTGGATGAATTGATTGACCTACACGATTTTTTGTCGGTCAGACCGGCGTCCAGCGCGATGCACTTCATCATACGGCCCAAACAGGGAATTATGCACCCGGTTGACTGGCAGAGCGCCCTCCCGCCTTATCTCTTGCCAGAAGAAATTCCATTCAACCGGGAAAATTTGCTGGGGCTAATATTTGCCAAACTGGGCAATGAAGAAAAAATGGCAACGTGGCTAACCGGAAACAAAACCCTGTTGCGCGAGTTGAACCTGATTGCCAGCCTGCAGCAAGGTGCGCCTGCCGATCCGGCGGATTTGGTTTCAAACGCACACCCATTTGAAGAATATCGTTTTTGCCACAATTCGGCCATATTGCACCACTACGCAGCAACGGAACACAATTTTGATCCCAACAAAACGCATTATTTCTATCAGGAAGCCCTCAATTGTGCCCCAAACGGAGAACACGCGGCATTTTCGGCCAAACATTTTGCCGGTTTCCTGCTGGACATGGGGGAAACCGACCAGGCCGAACATGTTTTACAACAGGCGCTACCCTATGCCCTGTCGGATGATGCCCTGATAGAATTGAAAGCCACCCTTTGCCAGGTTTGGATGAAAAAATTGGTGGTGCCTTACGATCAGGCATTGCTTGAAAATTTAAAAAATTCGCTTTGGGAAGTGCTGCAATACTACCAGCAACAACAAAGGGGGGACGAAGAAGCCCTGACATTGATTCATGCTGCACAAATTGCACATTATTCGGAAAGCTTTGCCGAGTCGCTGGGTTACATCAACCGGGCGATCCAGGTTTTTCAGGAAAAAGAGATTCCGGAATTGTGCGCACAGGCGCACTACCGTCGGGCGCTGCTGCTCTATACCTGGGCTAAAAAAGGCAGCCCTCAGTTTTTTAAAGGCGCTTTAGACAGCTTCAAGGAAGCCGTTGCCGTGTTTACAAGGGAAGACGCCCCCGAAGTATTTGCTGAAATTCAGCAGTATTTGGGCATTATTTACGCTGAAATGCCGGACGAAGCGCTTAAACGCAGCATGTGGGCGGCCATCTCTTCTTCCGCTTTTCACGAAGCCCTCGCTTTTTATACTAAAGACAGGCATCCCTACGAATACGCCATGGTGTGCAACCACTTTGGCAATGCTTTGGCAAAATACCCGGCATCGGTGCACACGGATAATTTTGAAAAAGCGCTTTTTTATTACAATGAAGCCCTGGAAATCCGAACTGCAGCAGCTTTCCCCATTGAGCGGGCCGCCACCCTGCTCAACTACGTAGAAGCTTGCTGGAACCTCAACCTGGAAGGCAAAGGTGCAGCTTCGGACAAAGCGCTGTTTGAGAATATGCTCGCCAAAGTGCAGGAAGCACTGGCGCTGACGAACGATTCCCAGGTGAGGGATGAAGCCAATCAACAATTAGAACGATTGGAAAATTTACGGCAAACACTTGCCACTGAATCGGAGTATTATGCATGAAATTTCTTTGGTACGCACCATTTTTCGAACGCTGTCGGATAATTTCAGTGCGGAAGAATTAGACCGGGTAGAGGCCATTGTTTTAAAAGTCGGGCCATTGGCCAATGTGGAGCCGATTTTGATGCAAAACGCTTTTGGCGCCGTGGTAGAAGAAGAAGAAACGCGCTTTCGGGAAAGCAAACTCCAAATCAATACGGTACCCATCTTGGTGCATTGCCCGGTGTGTGAGCAAAACTCGGAAGTCGTGCAATACCGTTTTGTATGCGGGGTTTGCGGAAAGCCATGCGCCAATGTGGTTCAAGGCAATGAATTGTTGATCGAACGGGTCGTGTTTCGCGATTGACTTTACCCACCACCCAGTTTGCGCTTTTCGATATAAGCCCGTATCCGTACCGCACTTTCGTAATCTTCTTTATCCACTACTTTTTTCAATAGTTCTTCCAACTCCGTGAGGGTGTACTCCGCTAATGACCCTTTTTTCTGGCGGCCAAGCAACGACGTCGTCATAATACCTGCTTCTTCAATAACGTGTTCGAAGATGAAAATGGGCGCTCCAAAACGCACTGCCATGGCAATTGCATCGGACACCCGGGCGTCTACCTGAAGTACGTCCTTGTTTGATTGTTTTAACAAAAGATAAGTACAAAAAACGGTTTCTTTGAGTTGGTAAATCAGCACTTCCTGGACGCTTGCACCAAGAACCTCCAACGCATTTTTGAACAAATCGTGAGTCATCGGGCGCACTGGCTGCATTTTTTCCATGAACATTGCAATTGCCTGCGCTTCCTGCGGGCCAATGATGATGGGAATGCGGTGCTGGTTGTTAAAATCTTCCAGCACCAGTGCATAATTGCCTGGTTGCGATTCACTGGCAGCCAGGGCGGTCACTGCCAGTTCTACTTTATTCGACCTCATGCAGCGTATTTTATGAACTGACACAACTCTTCTAAATCCAGGAAAGGCGCCACAACCGAGCCGTCCGACATCAATTTGAAAATTCCGTTCTGCTCGACTTCAACTTCATAACCTTTCTCCAAAACGAGGGTATTACCTTCGATCGTCACCACTGCGATTTCGTATTCCGATAAGGCCAGAAGCAGCCAGTCTTTGGGCGTAGCAGGTACATTCATAAGGCGCTAAGATTTTCCCACATAACTTTGCAACCCAGCGCAATACACAACAGCGATGATGCGAGTGTAAGTGCTCCGCGGACTTGCCGGGCATTGGTAAATCTCCTGGAAAATGGCAAACTGAATACCCCGGAAGCCAGTAGCATACCTGCGATGGAACCCAATCCAAAAATCAACAGGTAGGCAATGCCTTGCAAACTGCTCTTTAGTTCGGTCATGACCAGCAAAACCAGGGTGCCGCTGCCGGCTAAGCCGTGCACCAACCCAATTCCATAGGCCAAATGATGGTGGTGGTGCGGCACTTCTCCGTGATGGGCTTCGTGGTGGTGCTGCTCGTGCTTCCAGGTTTTCCAGATCCGGTGTATGCCGAGCAGGATAAGCATCAGCCCAACGGTCGCTTCAAAATAACCAAACGTTGCTTCTGCAACAGCGACTTTAGCCACAATCATCAGCAGACCAATGACAAGGATGGTGGAGGTATGCCCCAGTCCCCAGTAAATTCCATCTTTAATCGAGGCTTTCACGGAATTACGACGGGTGACGATGCTGCTGACCGCCACCAAATGGTCTACCTCGAAAGCGTGCGTAAATCCAACCATTGCAGCAAAAAGAAGAGGGATCGTTGTTTCCATACTTATAACGTATAAAAAGTAATTCGATGATTTCCGGTATCGGCCACCGCCAATAAATTGCCGTCGGTGCAAATAGAAAAAGGCCAGTACAAACTTTTGTCTGTTCCAAACACCGTATCTGCATTTTCACTGCCGGTGTGGAAATCAGGTTTCCCCAACAATCCGCCGGCAGCGGCGTTGCTGAAAACCGGAAATTCAGGAAACCGCAGGATACGGCTGTTTCCGGTGTCTGCTACCAGTAAGCCTTTCTCAAAAAAAGCGCTGTCATAACACCAGCTCAGGGTGTTGGCCTGCGGAAAAAGCGCGTATTGATTTTGCCCGCTGCTGTCTAAGTCAGGCTGCCCAATGATGCAATCCGCTTTCTGTGTCAGCGCATCCCGCCAATGCCGCCAAAGCAAAACGCGGTAATACTGCGTGTCGGTAATGGCCATGGCCCCATCCGGGCTAATTTTGACGGAGTAAGGCCATATAGGATCCTGATTTTCATAATCCCGGGTCACAAAATCTGGTTTTCCGATGACGCCATCCGCATGCGGGTAGCTGACCGTTGGGATCGTCTCAAAAAAAAGCACCCGCCGGTTGCCGGTATCGGCGATCCACAGACTTTTTCCGTCGCTAAATACGCCGTAAGGCCAGTAGAGCGAACGCCCGGTCGGCGCAGCGCCAAGTCCGGCAATGTTCGGCTCGTTTTGATCGAAGCCCGGCTGGCCGATCACTACATCGGCAGCCTGCCCCTGACTAACCGGAAGGGTATGCCAGATCAGTACCCGGTGGTTCCACGCATCCGCTACGATAAGACGGACGCCGTCCGACCAGATCCCGGATGGGTATTGCAGCGTTTGAGCAGATACCTTTCCCCCGGCGTTGCGGCCAACGCTGTCTGCATCTTCCTGCCCCAACACGACATCCGGTTCCTGAACAAGTCCTTCCGGCAATTGATGCCAGATGAACACGCGATTGCGGCCCGTATCCGACACCATCAGGCGGCCCGAATGCAGGCATACGCCGCGCGGCGCCAGAAAAGGCATCCATTCGGGGCCTTTGAACCAGCGTACTGGCTCGGCCACAACGACCTTCGGAGCATCGACTGATGCGGGTTGGCCGCCTTTTTTTAGTGTAATATTCAGAATGGCATCACTCACATTCGTTCGATTAACAAATTCTCGGCAATTGTTCGCCAATTGGCATGTTCACAACCCTGCGCCCACCAATTTTGCTATGCAGCACAACCTGGCGCGGGTGTTCTGCGGTAACGGTTCCAATGATCGCAGCTTGCAGCCCGTTTTCGTCGCCCTTCAGTACCTCAAGCGCTGATTCGGCTGCCTCAGCAGCAACCACCGCTAAAAAAACGCCTTCATTGGCCACGTAGAGGGGGTCTAACCCCAGCAGTTCGCAGGCGCTGGAGACTTCTTCGAGCACCGGTATCGGCGCTTCCTGCAAATCAATGCCCAGACCAGTGTCGCGCACCAACTCGTTGAGCACCGTAGCAACGCCGCCACGAGTAGGATCGTGCAGCAAATGTACATCGGGGCCGCAGGCGTCGAGCAGTCGCATGACGGTATGATTGAGATTTGCAGTATCGCTTGCAATACTGCTTTCAAATTCCAATCCCTGACGCACACTCAGAATGGCTACCCCGTGTGTGGCAACAGGGCCGCTGATCAGCAGCACATCGCCGGGTTGCACCCTCGATTTTCGGATGTCCGCTCTGGGATGCAACATGCCCACCCCACTGGTATTGATAAATATTTTATCGCCTTTGCCGCGCTCTACCACTTTGGTATCGCCCGTCACGATGCGCACGCCTGCCCTTTCTGCTGCAAATTTGATCCCCACAAGTACATCCCAGAATTCCTGCATGTGCAGGCCTTCTTCGATGATAAAAGCCAAAGAGAGGTAGCGTGCTTGTGCGCCGCACATGGCCAAGTCGTTTACCGTGCCGTTTACCGCTAATTCGCCAATATTCCCCCCTGGGAAAAAGATGGGAGAGATGACATAACTGTCGGTTGAAAAAGCCATTTTGCCTGCTTTTATGTCAAATACAGCACCGTCGTGCCGCTCATCCAGCAGGTCGTTTTTCAGCAGGTCAAACACCCCGCTGTCTAAAAGGCGGTTGGTGAGTAACCCTCCGCTGCCGTGCCCCATGGTGATGATGTCAAAGTCGAGCTTCGGCATGGGGCATTGCAATTGCATACTTATCTTATCCATCGTTAAGCCGTTTCAGTATCGGCCAAAGCCTGTGAAAAATGGTAATAAGCCGCACAAGCACCTTCTGAAGAAACCATAGGTGCTCCCATTGGGTGCTGCGGAGTGCATTTTTTACCAAACTGCGGGCACTCGTGCGGCTTTTTAATGCCTTTGAGCACCTGCCCGGCAATACATTCCTTGCTTTCGGGCGTGTGGGGAATGTCAATGTCAAATTTCAGGCTTGCATCGTACGCTGCAAATTCAGGCCGCAATTCATACCCACTGAGCGGGATATTGCCGATGCCGCGCCATTCCCGGTCGCTGATCCGGAACACTTGTCCGATGACTTTGCGGGCCTCGGGATTGCCTTCTGGTTTGACGACCCGGGCATATTGGTTTTCCAATTTAATAATCCCTTGCTCCAACTGGCGCACAGTCATCAAAATGCCCTGAACGAGGTCAACGGGTTCGAAGCCGGTGACCACAATGGGGATGTGGTATCGCTGCACCAAGGGGCCGTATTCCTCCAAACCCATGATTGCGCAAACATGCCCGGCTGCCAGAAATCCCTGAATATTGGAATCCGGGTCGTTCATAACGGCTTCGATGGCCGGCGGAACAATGACGTGGGAAGTGAGTATGGAATAGTTGGCTACCCCGGCGCGCTGTGCATGAAGCACGGATAAGGCGTTGGCTGGTGCGGTGGTTTCAAATCCTACAGCAAAAAAGACGACCTCCCGCCCGGGGTTTTCGCGGGCAATTTTCACAGCTTCCAGCGGCGAATACAAAATGCGCACATCGCCTCCGGCAGCTTTAGCCTCCAGTAAACTATGGCTGGATCCCGGCACGCGCAGCATATCCCCAAAAGAACATAGGATGGCGCCTTTTTCCAGGGCTAAATAGACCGCTTTGTCAATAAGATTCAGCGGGGTTACGCAGACCGGGCATCCCGGTCCGTGCACCATGCGTACCTGCTCCGGCAGCATTTGCAAAATGCCGTTTTTGACTAAACTATGCGTTTGGCCGCCGCAAACCTCCATGATCGCCCAGGGTTGGGTCGCCGCGCGGTGGATTTCTTCAAGGTAACGGGCTACTAAGTCCGCATCCCGGTATTCGCTGATGTATTTCATAAGCGTTATACTTGTGTGTGTTCAATGAGTTCGTCAATTTCCCCGATCAGCGCCAGGTACTCAAACGTCTTTTTTGCTTCTTCTTCGTCAACAATGCTGATGGCCACGCCAACGTGTACCAGCACATAGTCGCCCGTTTTAGCCTGCGGTACCATCTCAAGGCTTGCTTCTTTGGTGATGCTGCCAAATTTGATTTTGGCCATGCTCACCAAGCCATCGTGCAGGCTTTCTATTGATTCAATCCGTCCTGGAATTGCGAGACACATAGGTTTAAGGTTAGGTTAGTAATGAAAATTGCGACTTGCCGCAGCAAGTTGTCCGTAAGCAATGCATTCGTCGTTTGGGGAGATTTGGTGATGAAAGTATAACTTAAAACGGGGTTTGAGGTAGTGAATTAACAAATCAATCAACACACTATTTTGAAAAACGCCACCACTGAATGCTAAAGACCGGATGTTCACCTTCGAAGCAACATTTTTGACCATTTGAACCAAGATCAAATGCCAGCGGGCAGCCAAAGATTCGGGGTCTTGTCCTTGTTGAAGGCCATCCAGCAGGTTTTGAAAAACAGGTTTTATGGCAATGGATGCGCCGGTTAACGGGCCGGCCTGGGGAAAGGCCGGGTTGTTCAATGTTTCAGGCAGGCCGTGTTTGTTAAAGTAGCGCCGGGCCAATGCTTCTAATCGCATGGCAGCTTCTCCCTCGAAACTGACTTTATCGGAAAGGCCCAGCAAAGAGGCTACCGCATCGAAAAGCCGGCCCATGCTGGAAGTGCGCAGCAAAGCGCCGGTTTCCAGCATTTTTTGATACAATTTCCATTCGGATGTGGTGAATTTGGCGCTAAGCCGCTCTTCTGATCCTTTTAGCCCAAAACAACTGCTCAATGCTGAGAGACGAGGTTCGCGGGCCATTTTGTCGCCCAGCAACCAGTCGAAATATTCGATATGATGCACCCGGGTCAGCAGGCCATTTTCAAAAACAAAAAACTCGCCGCCCCAAATTTGGCCATCATCCCCCAGTCCAGTGCCATCCCAAATGACGCCAAGTACGGGTTCTTCCTTGTCTAAGAGTTGGTTCTCACCCAACACCGCTGCAAAATGCGCTTCATGGTGTTGTACCTTTTGCAACGGGGCCTGCCATGCTGCCGACAGGCGCGCTGCCAATTGTGTAGAAAAATAACCGGGATGCTGATCCGCAACAAGGCGCCGGGGGCGGGCCTGCATCAGGGTGGTAAACCGATGTAACACCTGCTCAAAACGTTCCTGCGTATCGAAACTATCCAGGTCGCCCAGATAGGGGCTTATATACGTATTGCCAAGGTGTTGCCACGCGAACGTGCTTTTTAATTCAGCGCCTACAGCCAGAACGCTGCCTTGTTCCGGAGAGGTTTTTTCAAAAAACGAGGGCGCATACCCCCGGGAACGCCGAACAAAAATGGGTTGCCGGGAATACAAAGCATGTTGCGCCACAGAGTCGTCCTGCGGAAATACGATGTCGCGATTGTGCGTCAACAAGGCATCTGCAATAATGGCCAGTTGCTGGCTGGCTTGTTCATCGGTATAACATACCGGAGCGCCACGCGCATTGCCGCTGGTTGCCACTAAAGGCTTTCCGGTTTGGCGGGCCAACAATTCGAGTAGTGGCGCATAAGGAAGCATGACACCCAGCCGGTCCAGGTTTGGGGCGAGTAGCGTTGTGCAGATGCCAGAAGCCGGTTCTGGCCGAAGAGGCAGCAGCAAAATAGGGGCAGCGGCGCCTTCCAGCAGGGCGAGGTCGTCAGGTTGGAAGGCCACATCGCCGGCAAGCATGGCTGCGTCAGGATATAAAACAGCTAAGGGTTTGGACGGGCGGTCTTTCCGCAACCTCAGTTTCTGAATGGCGTCGGCGCTGGTGGCATCGCACATCAACAGGAACCCGCCTATGCCTTTGACTGCCAGAATTTGTCCAGCTTGTATCCGTGCAGCCGCATCAGCGATTGCCTCCCGGCTGGTGGGGTATTCCCGGCCCGATAGCGTCAAAGCAATGCCGCATTGTGGGCAGGAATTGGTTTGGGCGTAATACCGCCTGTCTTCCGGGTTGTGGTATTCCGCGAAGCAGGTTTTGCACAAAGCAAAAGGTTGCATGGTGGTGCGGTCGCGGTCGTAAGGTAATTGTTGAATAACGGAAAATCGCGGCCCGCACAAGGTGCAGGTGGTGAACGGGTAGTGAAAACGGCGGTTCGTTGAATCGTACATTTCCTGCCGGCAGTCGCCGCATAAGGCAAAATCGGGGGATAACACCAGGTTGGGCGTTGCTTCAGTATCGCTTTGGAGGATGCTGAATGCCCCGAAAGGTTCGGGGTCAACAATTTTTACCGTGCAATTGAGAATATGGGCAATTTCGGGCGCGCCTTGTTGCAGGTCGTCCAAAAAACGTTGAAGGGTGGTCTCCTTCGCATTGACCCTGATGTGCAATCCGTCGGCAGCGTTGTTAACCCAACCTACCAACGCATGTTGCTGCGCCAGCCGCCAGACAAAAGGCCGGAACCCCACGCCTTGCACCTGACCCTGAATATGGATATGGTAGGTATGCATACAATTGTTTATGATGAAATCCGGCTGCCTGCTACACGGTCGGGGCCATTTTTTTTGCTTCTACCCGTTCCATCAGCCACGCACACCAGGCATCTAAGCCCTCGCCGGTGGTGCTGGACACTAAGAGCGCCTCAATTTCCGGGTTGACGCCGCGCGCGTCCTCTATGGCCGCGTCCACACTAAAGGGCAGATAAGGCAGCAAGTCGGCTTTGGAAATGAGCACCAATTCGCTGGTGAGGAACATGCGCGGGTACTTTTTGGGTTTATCGTCGCCTTCTGTCGTCGCGAGTAACGTAACGCGAAAATCTTCCCCCAGGTCGAAAGCCGCCGGACAGACCAGGTTGCCGACATTTTCGACAAACAAAAGGTCAAGTCCCTTGGTGTCAAAATGGTCGAATGCCTGAAGGATCATTTGTGCTTCGAGGTGGCAAACGCCGTTGGTGACAATTTGCATGGAAGGCACACCGGCTTCCCGGATCCGGATGGCGTCGCGCTCGGTTTCAAGGTCGCCAACCAGCACCGCCATTTTTATTTTGTCTTTCAACCGCCGGGCCGTTTCCTGCATCAGCGTGGTTTTTCCGCTACCCGCCGAAGAGGTGATGTTGATGAGCAGCGTGCCCTGCCCTTCCATCTTCTCCCGGATGGTTCTGGCCACAAAATCATTGGCTTTGAGCAGACTAAGCGTCGTGTTGTCGCATTGAATGGCCCCAACGGGCAGGCGGTTGGATTTGGCAAATGGCATACCGAAACTTGTTTAATATTTATGCTGGTGTGAAAAGGGGTCTGTCATACAAAGTTAGGCAAAAAAACAAACTTAGAAAATATTTTCTAATTGTTGGATTGATTCCATTATTGCACCTTCTAAACGCCCCGATTCGTATATCTCGCTGAAGTTGAATTCATTGACGGCAGCACCAGGCTTTATACGGGTGATGTGTCGTTGATCCGGTAAGAAGGATTTGTTTTGATAAAAAACAAGAGCCACCTGGATTATTCAGGGTGGCTTTTTGTTTTTGGGGGAGTGCGGGCTTTGTTTCGCGGCCTTCAGGCCGCCTGGAGCCCTGTTATTATGCGAAGTCACATCGCAAAGTGGCTAGCCGCGCTTCGTTTCGCGGCCTTTAGGCCGCCTGAAGCCCTGTCATTATGCGAAGTCACATCGCGAAGTGGCTAGCCGCCCTTCGTTTCGCGGCCTTCAGGCCGCCTGGAACCTTGTATTATGCGAAGTCACATCGCGAAGTGGTTAGCCGCGCTTCGTTTCGCGGCCTTCAGGCCGCCTGGAACCTTGTATTATGCGAAGTCGCATCGCGGAGTGGTTGGTCGCGCTTCGTTTCGCGGCCTTTAGGCCACCTTAGTTTCCCTACGAAAATAACTTATAATAATATTCAAGGCGGCCTAAAGGCCGCGAAACAAAGGCCTCAAAACCAGCAACTTACGCCCTTCCTGCTTCCCTCACATATACATAAGGATAAGCTTCCCAGGATTTTACCAACTTCGCTTTCACAGGATTATTGAGAATATACCAGATCGCGTGTTGAAAATGCTTCTCAGAACGGATATAACGGTCATAACAGCCATAAGACCACAAGGTTCCTGTTCGCCCAGTTTGCTTATTGACCTCATAAGACGAGCCTCCTTTAATGTAACCCACTACCTTATCGAGGTTTAAGTAATTCTCAATATCTGTAACGCCATCCCAGTCATCCGGTACTTGCATGGAAAAATCAACCAAAAAATGGATGTGGTTGGACATGACACAGGCAGCACAAAGATGGTAATATTGCCCATCGTATTTTTTGATATGATCCATTACAATTTGCGCAGCCTCAGCCTTTTTAAAAGGATGTTCCTGCACAGAATCAGCATGAAGCAGCGCCTCTAATTTTTCCTCAAATTGAATATGCAACTCCGCCCGCGCCATGAGTTTATCTTCTATTTTGGGATTGGCTTCTATTTCGGCGAGGGCTTGCCGCCGTTCTTCCTGCAAAGCTTCCAGGACTGCGCGGGGCACCGCATCGTGGCAGGTAACCGTGACACAGAAGGCGGCCCCAATACCCTGAAAATGAGGTTGGTTTTTGCGTTTGTAATAGGTTTTCATTTTTGTATATTGATGTTCTGTGTAAACGTATTTGCAATGAGTTAATTTTTTTTTTCGACGGGCTTGTTTCGCGGCTTTGTTTCGCGGGCTTTGTTTCGCGGGCTTTAGCCCGCCTGAACATAATTACCTCAGATACAGACTAAAAACACTACAAATATACTTCACGCTAATTAATTTTGTACATGGTCTTTACTTCGAGCTTGTGTCCCGATGTAGGACTATAGTCCTCATAATAACAATATTGAAGGCGGCCTGAAGGCCGCGAAACAAAACACGGCCAACCACTCTGCGATGATACTCTGCATAATAATAAGATTCAAGGCGGCCTGAAGGCCGCGAAACGAAGCGCGGCCAACCACTCCACGCTGCTACTCTACTGCGCTGGAGGGAGCTTGACGCACCCCGCCTACTCCGTTCCGTTGCAGCGCTTCGCTCCCTCCATTACCATTAAGCTGGATCGGCAAACCTCCAAAACTACAAGGCGAGGCGAAAACCAATGTAACCGGCGCGGTTCGCAGGCACGTAGCCGCCTCGATCCGCCACGCGGCAGTAAGGGGCGATGTGGCTCCAACTACCACCGCGGCCCACGCGGGAAGAGCCTCTTGGACTGTCCATCCACGCACTGCCATCAGAAGGCGGGCTATTATTGTAATTGCTATGCCAATCGTCTGCGCACAATTCCCATACATTCCCGCTCATATCATACACCTCCAATTCGTTGGGCTTTTTTGTGCCTACCGGCCGGGTCGTTTTTTCTGCCCCAAACGAATTGCCTTTGCTATAATTGCCATCGTACCAGGCCACTTCGTCAATTGTGTTGCTGCCGCTGTATAAATAGCCCTTTGTTTGGCTGCCGCCGCGGGCTGCGTATTCCCATTCCGCTTCGGTGGGCAGGCGGTAGCGCTTGCCGGTCAGCGCGTTCAGCTTTTGGAGAAACTCCTGAATGTCGTCCCAGGAAACGCGCTCCACCGGACATTCATTGCATCCTTCATTATTAGAAGGATCTTCGCCTCCCATCACCGCGCGCCATTGGGCCTGAGTCACTTCGTAGCGGCCAATTGCGAAGTTGCCTATACGCACTTCGTGGGGCCGTTTTTCGTCGTCTTGGCATTCGCCGTCGCGTTTGGCGTCTTTACAGCCCATGGTGAAGGAACCGCCGCGCACAGAGACCATGTCGGTTTCGAGTTTTTTGATAGGGTCGGGCTGTGGAGATACATCATTACAAGTTCTTTTTTCAGCATCTTCTGCCAGCGGACGGTAAGGACTATTTGGGAAGTCGTTGATGAATTTTTTATATCCGGCACAGTTATCATGCCTTTTGGCAGTAACCCAGGCCTTGATCTCGCGCTCCTCGACTTCCAAGTCCTTGGCTCGGTCCTCGGCTAAGGAACGAAACTCGCCACGCTCCTGCTTGCTAAGGTAGGCGCGGTAAGCAGCCGCAGTTTTCAAGCTGTCCGCCTCCTGCCAGTCGGCAAGATCCTGGCGGGCATCGTGGAAGGCTGGACCTGATATTGAGGAAAGGTTTTTGACAAAGATAAAATTGGCCTCATCCTGATGTCCGGAGAAGGTAGAGATATGGGGTTTAGGTTGTGCTTTTTTGAGTTCGGCCACCAATTCATGCATGGAGAGGAGGTCATAATCCCGACCACCATTGCGAAGAGCACGCAGGAAGTAGGCGGCAAAGTTAGAGGCGTCGGGGGTTTGTTCCTTTTTGCCGGAGGCTACAAAAAAGCGGCTTTGCAATGTCAGTTCGCGCGCTATGACGCGATTGCGCTCATCAGCAACCGCGAACGGGCGGCCAAAAATGGGTTCCTTGTCACCTTTTAATGCTACCAACCGGTCAAAAGTACCAGAGTAACAAGCGTCTATCGCCAGCACGATGTGCCGGCAGGGATTACTTTCCACAATTTTTTGCAGCCGGCTGAAGGAGAGGTAAGAGGTCTGCGTTGAGTCGTTGCGTTTGCCTTCCCGGGGAATGAAGAAGCCCTCTTTGGTCAGGTCGTCGAAATCGCCGTGCCCCGAGAGGTAGATAAGCAGTTGCCCGTCATCGGGGTATTTTTTGGCATTGTACTGCCGCAGAGCCGTTACAATCTGATCCTGCGTAGGATTGCGCAATACCAACGTATCGAAATCATATTGCCGGTACAATTCGCCAGCAATTTTTTCCACTTCGCTGATGGGGTGTTGCAGCTTGCTCCAGTTTTGGTAGTCGTTCACCGCGATGAAGAGGGCGAAGTCTTTCCCTCGGCGGGGTAGTTCGCGTTCTGGTAGAGAAGCACTGGCGAGGCAGAGCATGGCAGCAAAAATGGGAAGGTGGTATATTTTCATGATGCTTTGAGAATTATTCTTCACTCTACATTTTAATCAGAATTGATTACAAAGCAAGTCGGAAGCCTATGTAATTTCTTTTGTCTGTAACTAATCCCAGATTACGAGCCGTTACCGTACAGGTTTCAGCACTGTATGACCAGCCTCCACCGCGGTTTACTCGGACCATTTCCACCGTGCCATTTATCCACGCACTACCATCTACTGGTGCCCCGATGTAATCATTATGCCAGCAATCTTCGACCCACTCCCACACATTTCCACTCATATCATATATTCCTAACTCATTGGGATTTTTCTGCCCAACCGGGTGAGTAGTTTTTTTTGTTCCATACTTATTACCTTGCTCATAATTATTGTTATACCAGGCAACTCTAAATAAGTTATTATTACCGCAATATAGGTAACCTTGGCTTTGGTTGCCACCCCGTGCTGCATATTCCCATTCAGCTTCAGTGGGAAGCCGGTAGCGCTTGTTAGTCAGCGTATTAAGCTTATCAATAAAATCCTGCGTATCTTCCCAACTTATGCCCTCCACAGGACATTCATCGCAATTTTTGTTATGTAGCATTGGTGAATCGCTACCCATCACAGCCCGCCACTGAGCCTGAGTTACTTCATATTTCCCAATAAAAAAGTCCCGTACATTTACTTCTCTGGGTGGTTTTTGGTTACTAAGACCATTATCCCTTTCATCCCGAGATCCCATAATAAACGTACCCCCAGATATACGAACCATATCAGCTTCGAGTTTTTGGAGAGGAGACGATGCATCTATATTCTTAATAAAAAGAAAATTGCTGCCCTCCTGATGCCCTTCGAAGGTGGATATATGAGGCGTAGGTGTCGTATTTTTCAATTCAGCAATTAACTCGTCAACGGTCATGATATGATCTTCGCCGTTTCCATTGCGCAGGGCACGTAGAAAATAAAGGGCAAAATTTGAGGCATCTGGGGTTAGTTCTTTTTTCCCAGAAGCAACAAAATAGCGGCTAGTAAGCGCCAACTGATTCTCAATAAAGCTATTTCGCTTATCAGAAGCACCACCAGGCCTGCCAAAATCAGGTATACCCCGCATGGCTACTAATTTATCAAAAGTGCCAGAGTAACAAGCATCAATAGCAAGTAAGATATGTTTGCAAGGTATATTTTCTACTAGTGCTTTTAACCGGTTAAAAGAGAGATATGAAGTCTGCGTCGGGTCATTAAGCCGTCCCTCTTCAGGTACGAAGAATCCCTCTTTTGTCAATTCATCAAAAGCACCATGCCCCGAAAGATAAATTAACAGTTGCCCATCATTGGGATAGGTCTTGGCATTGTATTGCCTCAGAGCCGTAATAATCTGATCCTGCGTGGGGTTACGTAACACCAGCGTATCGAAATCATATTCCCGGTACAATTCACCCGCAATTTTCTCCACTTCGCTGATAGGGTGTTGCAGCTTGCTCCAGTTTTGGTAGTTATTCACCGCGATGAAGAGCGCAAAGTCTTTGCCACGGCGAGATAGTTCGCGTTCTGGCAGGAAAGCTCCTGTGAGACAGAGCAAGGCAGCAAGAACAAAAAAGTGGTGAATTTTCATGACGCTTTGGGCGGATTATCGTTTGGAAAAAAAGTACGAACAATACGGGCAAGGTAAATCCCAAGCCCGCTCTCAATAAGAGCAAGTGCGCCGGAGAGCTGCGCATAACTCATGGTCCCCTTTGCTTTAGCGCCGATAGCCATAATCAAGGCCAGTCCGTAGGCGATGATGAACACGTATATCGCCCACTGTACATTGCGGCGGATGCGAGGTGAAGCAGATGATGCGGTATGTTGCACGTGTCTATGGTCCAGAAAATCCTGAAACATCAGCCCGGCGTAAGCAGCCAAAACCGGCAAGAGCAAGGTGAGCGTGCCAGCAAACTGATCCGCACTAAAACCGCCCGACTCCCAGTGGTTGAAAAGCCATAACACTACCCCAGCTTTAACGGCTAGCGTCAGCAACAGGATGTGTTGCTTCATTGTTTGCTCGCGAATGCCTTTTGGCGTTTCGACGGCTTTGGGTGGCGCTTCGGGTAAGCGTTTGAGCAAGGCAAGAGCCGAAGCAGCAATACCGTTTTGTTCGCGGGCAATAGCTGCAGGGTCGTGCGTATCTAAACGTGCCTTGCGCTGGTTTTCTGCATGGCGGTTTTCCAGAACCGTAATTTCATCAGCAGCTTCTGTATTAGCTACAGTCTGTGCGACCGCGTGTAATTGAGACAGCGCCTCGTCTAAATTGCCTTCGGAAATGAGTTGGCGGATGTTGTTTTTCATTTATGGCGAATATACATGGCTTACTTAGTCAGATATTTCTTAATCTCAAAAACAATAGCATCGGCATAGGCTTCGAGTTCTTCTTTGAAATCGAGTTCCATATCCATGTATCCATTGCGCTTAACAGTATCGTAGTAACCGCTCCCCACGCGCCCCTCCAAAGTAAGGTGCAGCGTGAAGCCCTCATTAGTAGGCAGGTACAGGAAAGTATAACTAAGCAATTCACGGGTTGTCCAGTTGCAATTGTAGCCGAGGCTATCTAGCCATTTGCAAATAGTTGGATTTTGGGCATCTTTTACCACCTCTCGACACAGATCGCTCACATCAAAGCGCAGATAATCTTCGTGAGGCTTGGGGTGTAAAGCAGGATTTCGGAGTTCGCAAGGCGATTGGGCGTACTTTTGTTTTGCAAATTTTACAATCTGCTCAAACACATAATCTTTAGTGTATTGCTTCTCGAAGGCCGTTTTGCCAGCCCGGCTGCCGGTTTTAATGTCAGAGGGTCGGATGTGGATATAGCGGTTCTTTTCTCCTCTGGGATTGCCTTCCTGCACTTCCACCCGCCCATCTTTGAAGTAAATACGACGAAAGAAAAGCGATTCGCGGCCTAAATCATAGGTGTCATATATTTCAATGACAGCAGCCTGTTGGCGTAAGCCCATGAGGTTGCTCATGCGAAAGAGGAGCGATTCTTCAAAATTCAGCCCGGGCTGAACTTCATGCGCAGCTTTGAGTTGCCCCCAAATATCAGCGATGGTATCCGCGTTACTGGTATGGAAGCTGAGGTATAGATGTACGTGTTCCTGAGCTATGCGTATATCCTGCACGCGCAGGAAATGACCAAGTCCGGTATGATCAAGCCAGCGTTGATATTCATCTTTTTGCTGTATAAAATAAGATTCGTATTCGGCCAGGTTTTCTATCTGCGTAAATGCTGGGAGTGCACAGCTCCAGCAGGCGAAGACAAAAAAAAGGGTACAGGGTTTCATAGATGGAGTTTTCTGAAAATGAGGCAGCTAAGATAGGAGAAAAATTGAAGATTAGGCGATTTGAAGATTAGAAGGTACTCCTTCAATGTTAGGGAATTGCTCTACCCAGCTATCAAAAAACAACAACCTTCCTACTCCCCATCCAGCCCCCCGCTCCCTTTAAACGCAGCACATAAACTCCGGGCAATAATCCGTTTAAATCAATTTTTCCCTCCCGCGTCGCATTTTGTACTTGCCGCGCCAACTGCCCTTTTGTATCAAAAAGCGCCAAATCAAAAACGGCAGGTGCTTGCCGCAAACGATAGTTCAGGATTTCCCGGGCTGGATTCGGAAAAACATCCAGTTGGAATTTTTCACCACCAGGCATATAGATACCCGTTGTCGGATCATTGCAATCACAATCGTTGGTATAAACCTCAAACTCCCCGAGGCGGTACCAGCCGACATTGTGCTGCGTCAGTAACAGCCGAACATAGCGGCCTTTCACATCCTGGAGGTTTTTGAACAGGTCAATCTGGCCATTCCCGTCACTCACAGTGGCAACCGTTGTCCAGGACAGGTTGTCTGTCGAAACTTGCACCGTATAGTTTTTGGCAAACAAAATCCAATCCCAGTAAAGTTTGATCGCCGAAATGGTTTTTACAATGCCCAAATCGGCCGTAATTGCGGCATTTTGTTCCCCAAAAGCGCTCGACCAGGCGGTATTGAAATCGTTGTCGTTTGCATTGGCCACTGCGTTGGCGGGGCTATTGTCCAGCAACGAAGTTGCAGAAAGTGTACCAAGCAGCGCTTCCGAAGGCCCTGTTTTGTAAGTCTCATCCACCCAGACCGGAATCTTTTCGGCAGATAAATTTGCGCCAAGCGCTTCAAATTCGGCTTTAGACAAGTAATGGACTTTCGGCAAATAGCATTCCATAAACCCATTCCGCCAGTTAACGCCCAGCAAGGTGCTGTCGTACTGAGATCCCGCCCAGTCGGAATGTGCCCAATCTAAGCGGTCTTCGTGCGGGGCAAGGGGGAAAGTCCATTCCGGCGACACACAGACCCAGCGCATGAGTAAGCCATGACTCGATTGTGTGCCCCAGTCTACCCACGACACACCATTGGAGGCGGTTGCATTTGCTGGTCGGTCGCCGGGCCGCGAATAAGCGATGATGTAATTGCGCTGGTTGTCAATGACTACGTCGGCATCTGCGATTGCATGGATGGTTGTGGCGGGCAGGGGAGACAGCGGATCCTGGTCAATGCCGCAAATGCTCCAATACCGGACTTGCGCGGGTTGCATGGTCGCTTCCCCGTTTCGCGTGGAAGGAAAGGTCGGCAGGGTTCCGGTTAAGACCGCCACCATGCCCGGCGGCACGGTCATACTTCGACCCAAATAAGTGGCGTAGTTATTCGTGGTTGCATGGGGCTCGTAGTTGCCGGGGGAAGGCTGAAACTCGCCCCGACCCGTCCAGCCCAGTTCGATCTGGTTGACGCGGGCGCCGCTGTCGGGCCGGCTCCAGTTGTTGGCGATGCAGACGCCGTTGAGCATACTGCGCGTGATGCCCCAGGATTTGAACCAGCCTGCATTGGGGCCTGAACCGGCATCCGGATTTGGGTCGGTGATCCGGTTCGCTATGGTGAAATCAGCGCGTTCCTGCAAAGGGCTGAAATCAGAACCAATAAAATACTGATTCCCGTTGGGCAATTCAAACCAGACTTTCGGCATGGGCACGCCGCCTAAAGCATCCACGTTGTTGTCGGGTTCATAAATGCGCAACCACAAAGCGCCGAGGTTCCAGTCGCCGGGCGTTTCCAGCGGGCTACCTGTCACCGTTTTGTGGCCCAGTGGCCCCTGATAAACCAGCATGGCGCCTTTGCGCGTATTGGCGCTAAGCCGGTATGGATAAACGTGTCCGCCATTATTTAGGGAGACGGGATCGCCGGTTGTCAGATCAAATTCCATGCGGTATTTTCGGTCTGCCGCATTGCGGTCTGCGCCTACCCGGAAAGGGTTGACATGGCCCGGCAAGGGCTCAATATCTGCATCTGCAACAGAAATTTCTGCGGTTCCAAACTGGCGTTGAGCGTAGTACTCTATGCCATTCAGTGGCGGCGTAATTTGTACAGAAAAGAACCGGCAATGCGGGAATTCTCCTTCCAGCACCAACTTGCTACCAAAAGGCGCCAGCGCTGTTCCGAGGAAAAGGTAAGTGACTTTGGGGTCAGGAATACCCGCATAAAGCGAGTCTTTCTGAATCGGTTTCGCATAGCGCACTGCCCAGGTTTTGGCGGCGGTAACTTCGTCGGGATGTTGCAGGTGAAAATTTTTACTGTCGAAAATCCCCATTGGAATGAGGCTGTCGGGAATGGAATCAGGTACCAACCCCTGCGTCCATTGAACAATATACTGCTCAAGGCTTTGCGACCATTGCTGTGCTTCCGCAATAACCTCGGCGGGTGTTTTGTTTGGATAGGCATCAGAAGGAGGCAAACAAGCTTGTTGAACGATGGCCAGGGCAAAAAGGCAGTTCATCCAAAAATGGCTTTTATGTGCTTTCATATTGAACTTATTTCCAGCAAAGACGAAAGCAGGCTATCTAAAGTTATTGATAAATATCAAATTTTTAATAAGCGCCCGATCTGAGGCGACTTAATGTTTCGATGGTGATGCCTAAGTAAGTAGCAAGGTGCTTCAAGGGCACATAATTGAACAAATGCCCCTGTTGATCGCAAAATTCGTCGTAGCGCTGGCGGGCTGTTTTAATGTACATGGCATTATTGCGCTCAATGAGCCAGTAGAGATAATACTGATTGATCAGCCGGCCCAGGCGTTCCCAGTTTTTATATTGGTCGTAAAGTTCCTGTAAATGGGTAAAAGTAATTTTCCAGGCTTGTATATCCGTGACCGCCTGCACCCCAAACTGTGCGGTCATGCGCATGGTAAAAGCGCCGTAATCCGTTGCTAAGGTGCCGGGCTGGCTAAACCAGGTGGTAATTTCCTGCTTTTTATTGTCCAGAAAATAGTGCCGTGCAATACCTTCCTGAACGAAAAAAAGCGCTGTACAGGGTTTGCCCCTGAGTACTAACTTTTCTCCTTTCCGGAAATGCACTTCCGTCAGCCGATGCCGAAAATCGTTCCATTCCGCTTCGGTGGGCGAAATGATGGAGGTAATAAATTGACGGAGGAGTTGGTCGTTCATGATCTTGTTTCAATTGCTTTATGACGTTTACTAAACTTTATCACGGTTACCAAACTTTTGAAAGTTTAGTAAACGTAGCTCCACTAAATAAGTCGAAAAAAAGGCAGATATTTGCCGCTCAAAATCCACAGAAAATTATGGCCGGCGAAAAAATCATTTTTTCCATGTCGGGGGTTAGCAAAACCTTTCCTCCCAGCAAACAAGTGCTCAAAAATATATGGCTTTCCTTTTTTTATGGGGCTAAAATTGGCGTGTTGGGCCTCAATGGCTCTGGAAAATCCACGCTACTTAAGATCATCGCCGGTTTGGACTCCAACTACCAGGGCAAAATCGAATTCGACGGCACGTACAAAATCGGCTACTTAGCACAGGAGCCTGTGCTGGATGATACGAAAACGGTGCGGCAAATTGTAGAAGAGGGCGTACAACATATCGTTGACATCCTGCGGGCTTATGACGAAATCAACCTCAAATTAGCCGAACCCATGGACGATGACGAAATGATGAAAGTCATTGACCGGCAGAGTGAACTCATGGAACAGCTCGACCACCACAACGCCTGGGAACTCGACCACCGCCTCGAAACCGCCATGGATGCCCTGCGATGCCCCGAAGGCGATGTGCCCGTCAAAGTACTTTCGGGTGGCGAACGCCGCCGCGTAGCGCTGTGCCGGTTGCTCCTCAGCAATCCCGATATCCTGCTCTTAGACGAACCGACCAACCATTTGGATGCAGAATCCGTGGACTGGTTAGAACAGTACCTCCAAAGTTTCCCAGGCACCGTCATCGCCGTAACCCACGACCGGTATTTCCTCGATAATGTTGCCGGCTGGATCCTCGAACTCGACCGCGGCGAAGGCATCCCCTGGCAAGGCAACTATTCCTCCTGGTTGGAACAAAAAGCGCTGCGCTTAGAACAGGAAGAAAAAACAGAATCGAAACGGCGCAAAACGCTGGAACGCGAATTGGAATGGATCCGGATGGCGCCCAAAGCCCGCCAAAGCAAGGGCAAAGCCCGCCTTAATGCTTATGAAAAATTGGCCGACGAGGACAGCCGGGAGAAAGAAGCCCGCCTCGACCTCATCATCCCGCCCGGCCCGCGCCTGGGCGATGTCGTGATCGAAGCGCACAACCTCAGCAAAGGTTTCGGCAACCGCCTTTTGTTTGAAAACCTGAGTTTTTCTATCCCGCGCAATGCCGTAGTGGGCATTATCGGCCCCAATGGGGTGGGTAAAAGCACCCTGTTCAAAATCATCATGGGGAAAGAACAACCCGATTCCGGCGAAATCATCATCGGCCCAACGGTAAAAGCGGCGTATGTGGATCAGAGCCACGAAGGCCTGCTTCCGGAAAAAACTGTGTACGAAATCGTCTCAGAGGGGAATGACCTGATCACGGTAGGCAACACCACCGTCAATGCACGCGCCTACCTCAGTAAATTTAATTTTGCCGGCGCCGATCAGCAGAAAAAACTCGGTATTCTGTCGGGTGGCGAACGCAACCGCATCCACCTCGCCATTACGCTGAAGGAAGGCGGCAACGTGCTGCTCTTAGACGAGCCAACCAACGACATTGACCTCAATACGCTGCGCACGCTGGAAGACGCCCTTGAAAATTTCGCCGGCTGCGTCCTTGTGATCTCTCACGATCGCTGGTTTATTGACCGGCTTGCTACCCATATTCTTTCTTTTGAAGACGAAGGGGAAGTCGTCTTCTTTGAAGGCAATTACACCGATTATGAACGCGCCAAAAAGGAACGCCTCGGCGATGTGAAGCCACACCGCCCGAAATTTAAAAATGTAATTAATCCATAAGCCCACGCTGGCGCGAGGCTCCGGCCTCGTGTCTACTATTTCTGAGGCTCCAGCCTTAGCCCCTCTTCCCAAACCTTCTCCAACACCTGCAAAAACAACGTGCTCCCTTGCGCCCCGGAAACCGTATATTTATCGGCAAACACAAAAAACGGAACCCCGGTGACGCCCACCTGGCGCGATTCGTAAATGTCCGTTTGGACGTCGTCGGCATAGTCGTTGCCAGATAAGACCTGGGCTATTTCAGCAGGATCCAGGCCGATTTCCGTTCCCAACTGAATCAGCGTCGGGTGGTCCGCCGTGTTTTTGCCTTCGATGAAATAGGCGGCAAACAAGCGCTCTTCCGCTTCATCCTGTTTTCCATATTTTTTGGCTAAGTGGGAAAAGCGGTGCGCGTCGAAAGAGTTGGCGACCACGGCCTTGTCAAAATGGTAGATCAACCCGACCTCTTTGGCCATGTTGACGACATAAGCCATGGATTGGTCGGTTTGCTCCGGAGACCAGCCTTTTTTTTCAGCCAGCGATTGTTTGACGCTTTTGCTCGGGTCGGTTTTTAAATTCGGATCGAGCTGGAAACTTTTCCAGACGACCTCCACCTGATCACGGTGGGGAAATTGTTCCAAAGCCGCCTCAAGTCTTCTTTTTCCAATATAACAAAACGGACACATGACGTCCGACCAGATTTCTACTTTCATTTTCACCCTAATTTTTGTTGCTTTACTACTGGAAAGGGAAACGCCCCGGGGGAAAAATAGTTTGAAATGCGGGTTGCTAACCATGGCGGTCAGTCTGGCAAAATAATAGCTGTAAAATCGTTCGCAACTGCATGACGGGAGCCTTCGACAGTACCCGGGCGTACCACCTGAATCGTATGCATCCCCGCCATAGCTGCCGCATCCAATTCTCCAACGACGTCTGATAAAAAAAGAATCGTATCTGGCAGTAATTGAAGGGATTCAGCAATGTTTTGGTAAGAATTCGCCTCACGTTTTGGCCCAACAGCTGTATCAAAATGATTGGAAAAACAGGGTGTCAAATCGCCAAAAATGGAATATTTGAACAACAGTTGCTGCGCTTCGACAGAGCCGGAAGAATAAATCCCCAACTGCATTCCCAAAGCTTTCCAGCGCGTCAGGATGGGAGGAACATCTTCGTAAACATGCCCTTTTAACAGGCCATTTTCATAGCCCGCACGCCAAACAGCGCCCTGGATGGCTTTTAGCGCCGGATGCTTCCGGTCTGCTGCTGTCCAGGCGACCAATTGACCGGCAAGTTCTTCTAAAGTAAAAACGACGCCTGCTTCTTCCCAAAGTGTATTTTGCGCTAAGCGAAGTGGCTCGGCCACCGACAACAAGGAAGCGCGATCCCGTAAAAAATCGTGAATCCTATCCTTAAAAAAAGGAAAAAGGGTATCGTAAACGAAAGCAACGGACGTGGTGGTGCCTTCAATATCCATCAGGATGTATTGTCCTTTAAACATCAGCGATGGTGGGTTGATAAACCTGATCAATGCCTGATTCGGTGTAGTGCGGTACCCAGCCAGACTGATCAATGAACATGCGAATCGTTTTCACAGCAGGGTTTTTCTGGCCCGCATCAAACCAATGGCGGGTATGGGCAGGTACGGAAATCAGATCGCCCGCTTCGCATAAGACATTAAAAACGGGGTCGCTCCCATTGTCTAAATTAAACCAAAAATAGCCTTTGCCAGCTACAAAAAATCGGACTTCATCTTCTGTATGCCGGTGTTCGCTGAGGAATTTATTGCGCAAAGCTTCATAATTCGGCGTCGTGGAATTGATGTTGATTACATCGGCGACCTGGTAACCGTTTTTTTGCATAAACGGCTGCAAAACATACGCATAAGCATTCAATACTGCGTCCTGGTCTGCATCTTCCGGAAGATTTTCTTTTGCCTCCCATTGATCGAACCAAATGCCACGCGTATTGAGAAAGGTGCGGATTTCAGCGACATCGGCAGTGCTGAATTGTTGATCGGGTATGTTGAGAACAGCCATAATCACAGATTTATTCAGACAAAACTCGTGCATTTAACTTCATCTGTGCTACAAGTCAGGTTAATTCTACATTAAGATTCAACGCCTGCTTTCAATCTGGTTCAGGCATTCAAAAAGAAATTCAAAGCTTTCAATGTGCCGTTTGGCCTCCGCAATGCTGCTTCCCCAGGCGTAAAGGCCATGGCCGGCAAGCAGAAAACCGGGGGTTTCAGGATACGCTGCGAGCCGGCCTCTGACTTCCAAGCTCAGCGCGGCAATATCCTGTGCATTTTCAAATACGGGTATCCAAACCTCCGCTTCGTGCGTCGTGATGCCCTGAAGCCCTTTCAACAACTCAAAACCGGTTATTTTCACAGCCTCCTCATTTCGGTGTATCCAGGAAAAAACAGTGTTTGCAACGGAATGCGTATGCAAAATTGCATTTACTTCGGGCCGCTCATAAAGCAAGGTATGCAGCAAGGTTTCAGCAGATGGCCGCAGGTGCCGGTAGGCTTCAAGGGGTTGCCCCTGCGCATCAATGACCATAAAATCCTCTACCCTAAATGCGCCTTTGTCCACCCCGGAACGCGAAATCGTGTACGTATCCGATTCAGGAACGGGGTTCCGGAAAGAATAATTGGTACTGGTAGCCGGCGCCCAGCCTTTGGCGTGAAACCAGTGGATGACGGCTAAGAGGTCTTGCTGGAGGGAATGAGTCACGAAAAGGATATTTTTCGTCAAATTTATTTTATTCTCGTCACTCAAATCAATTTTTTGCGTCGCGGACTGGATCGTGAGGGCGTCATTTGGAATGACACCCTCACTTGCCCCTGTAAATTAAAAAGTATAGCGCAACGTCACCCCATAAGTCCGCGGATCGCCAAGCACGCCGGCATAATGCCCGGCATTGCCTGCACCCGGCAACAATTGCTCAAAATAATCCTGATCCAACAAGTTGCGCGCCCACAGGAATAAGGAAATTCCTTCTGCGGCTTTAAAGCCTGCCCGGGCGTTCAGTAAAGCATACCCGTCAACCACTAAATACTTTGATGGAGAAGGACTTGAAGAGAACTCAGAGCGATAATAAGTATCGAATGCGATGAAAAAATCGGAAGGTTTGCCCAAAAACTTGCCTGGCAAAGCAACCTCGCCGCCAAAAGAGAAGGCCCATTTGGAAATACCCGGCAAATCGCCACCCGACACGTCCTTAAAAGCGACCTGAACGCCGTCCACCTGCCTGCCGGTCTCTTCAAGCGGGAGCGGCGCATTGGTGAATGAAACGTATTTGCCTTCCGTGTAGGCAAGCGAGCCGTAAAGAGAGAGGTATTTTTTGAATTTCAAATTACCATCCAATTCAACCCCGCGCACCCGCACTTTTTCTGCATTGGCGAGATAGCCGCGATTTATACCCAATTCAGGGGATTGAACCTGCGTCTGGTAGTCCTCAATATCTGTATTGTACACAACAAGGTTCAGCGTGGAGTTTTGAGTAGGCGTTGTCTTCACGCCAATTTCAAAGTGGTTAACGGACTCCGGTTTGATCACAGCCAATTCCAGAATCGGAGCGCCGCTGGCAGCAGGCAAGCCGCCGAGGTTGAGGCCGACCGGTTTGAAACCGGTTGAATACGTCACAAAAGTATTCACGCGCCTGGCTGCTTTGAAAGCCAGCGTTAACTGTCCTGAAAAGTTGGTATCGTCAATATTCGCCTGGAAAGCCTGATTGGTGTAAACCGCATTTTTCAACGCAATGAGTGCAGGATCGGTTGTCTCCAAACCACCGTAGGTTTCCCGTTTGAAGTCTACTTCTTTGTCATCGTAGTTGAATCGAAGACCGGGCAAGAGACTTAAACGATCTGTGATCACCCAGTCAAGTTGGCCAAAAACTGCCCCGCTGAAGGTGTTGAGATTTTGTGTTGTTCTGATTCCATATCCTTCAAAAAGGCCAGGCGTCTGCCACAGCGGGCTGGTAGAACTTTGTGAAAAACGCCATTGGGCACTGCCAGATTCTTCAATGTGAACCGGGTCTGATTTGAGGTTCTGACCAAAAGCGAAGACCCCAAAAACACCACTCAGCCGGGAAGAAAAAGTGCCGGCCCAGCGAATTTCCTGCGACCATTGACGGTGCTTTGAAGTGGCCTGCGACAATGCAAGCGCCTGGAGTCCGGTGAAATCCCGGTCGTTAGAAGGATCCCAATCCCAATAGCGCCAGGCTGAGGTAGAAGTCAGCGTGCCTGCGCCGAGGCTAAAATCCGCATTGACCGAAACGCCGCCGAGGTCCTGACCTGAGCGCCACGGCGTGTCGTGGTCAATGAGCCGGTCAAACGGGTCGCGGCTTGGCAGCGTGTAGTTGAGGTCGGCAATGATCCGTTCAAACTGCCGGTATTCGGCGCGCAGGGTGGGCGCTACGCCCGCAATTACCTGCGCATAGCCGTCGGGGCGCTGGCGGGTTGCGTCTGCTGCAACCAGGATATTGATATTTTCTGAGGGCTTGAACAACAACTGCCCCCTAATACCGAGGTTGTTGAGGGTATTCACGTGTTTCTGCGTGGCAACATTGTAAATCAAGCCATCGCGCTGGGTACCGGAAAAGGACACCCGAGCGGCAAACTTTTTGCCTAGGGGCCCGGTAATGGAGCTTTTAGCCTGGATGTATCCATAATTGCCATAGCTTAGCTCAAAGTCCGCGCCGGGCGTAAAACTCGGCTTGCGGGTCGTCACGTTGAAAGTGCCAGCGGTGGTGTTTTTACCAAACAGCGTTCCCTGCGGACCGCGCAATACCTCTATCTGCTCCACGTCAATGAAATCAAGCGTTGTTGCTGCAGGGCGCGCAAAATAAACGCCGTCAACATAGAATCCAACGCCCGGGTCAATGCCGTCATTGGTCAACCCAAATGTCGTGCCCAATCCCCGGATGCTGAGTCCGGTATTGCGTGGATTGGACGAATAGAGCTGAACCGAAGGAATCAACTCCTTCAACCGGTTCACGTTGAAAGCCCCGGTCTCGGCAACGAGCGCGCCACCCAACACGGTGATCGGAATCGGAACATCCTGAACCGCTTCTTTGCGGCGTCGGGAAGTGACAATGATTTCGTCAAGGATTGTGGCATTGGCTAAGATCACTTCAACGGCAGCCTGCGGTTCCTTTGCTAAGTAGATTTTTGCTGCTTCATAACCCACGTAACTTACTTCAAGGGTTAACGGAAATTTCAACTGACCAGCCAACTCAAACGCCCCATTCTCATCGGTGATGGCAAAGATGGCGGTGCCGGTTATGTTCACCGTTGCGCCAACGATGTTTTCACCTTGTTCGTCTTTGACCAGACCCGAAATAACGCGCTGTGCGTATGTTGCGCCTGCCCAGAGAAAAATAGATAAAGCGATAAGTATCAATCGTTTCATGATTGAAAATTTTTAAAGTTTGCAAAAGATGTTGAGGAAGAATTAGAGCGCTCTGATATACTGCGGCATGAGATACCCGATCAGAATAAAGCAGTTGTTAGCAACAACAGCAACAACAACGGGAGGTGGATGAAGCTTGGGAGGAATGGCTGGCAAAAGATGCTTTAAACAGCACAGGACGCCTGAAATTCAAGTGCTTTTTCATAAGAAATTGGTTTACTTAAACAAAATATATAAAAAAAGCTCGTTATAAATTTGAGAATCACACCAATGGAGGTAATCGTGGATACCAGGTGTGTGGTGGTACTGTGGTTAGGTCTCACAAAGATAAGGGCTTTTTTTTAAAATTATACATATTCTACCAAAAAAGTATAATTAGTGTCTGTTATAATGAAGGATTACAGGATTAAATGAAACCATCAAGTAACTCCATACCGGAGTGTTATTGGCGTCTTCAATTTTTTTGAGCAGTTCCATGCTTTTTTCAGCAATCAGGTAAGAAAATCCGAAGTTGATGTTCACATTTTTTACCGGCTTGTAATTCAAACTCAAATCGTTTTCGAAGCCGAGGTATCGCGCAGCTTTTTCATTATTGTCATTCCTGAGCGGATACTGTGTATAAAACAGGTGGCTGTCGGCCCGGAAAGACATTTTTTTGCCTGCTTTGTAAAGCACAAAAAGGTAAGGGTTAACTAAGCCGCTGTTGTTGACGTCGGCAGGGAATCGGGTAAAAAAATTCATATTCCCCATAAACTTCCAAGCTACCCCATACAATATTCCAAATGAACGCGATATATGGTCATCAGGCGCAGCTTCTCCGCTCATAATTTCTGCGCCAAGCCGAAGCGTTGTTTTATTGAAGGTTGCGCTGATTTCCGGTTGAATATAATAAGCCTTGATTTTTTTTAAACCCGAGTTTTTACCGTATTGATAATACGCATTTAAAGTCCAATAAAAATTGCTGTCTCTGTATTCCAATCTGGCGCCGTTGTTTATGCCAAAATAAGGTTGTCCGGAATTGTTGTTATTTTCAAACACATCCGCAAAATTGATTGTGGTAAGCGTATAATGCTCATTTATTTTGTATTTTAAATGATGCACCAACAGCAATTGATAGCGATGCGACGCAACGGGCGAATAAGCGGCTTCGTATTGGTTGGGATATTTTCGGGTTGCTGCAATCGTAAAATCTGTTGCTAATTTTTCCTGATTGTAAAACAGCCGAATCCCTTCATGAGAACGGCCTTGCTGCGACCACGGCGCGTCGGAAAAAATCCTTCCATTATCTAAAGACAGCCCTTGCCTGCCAATTTTTACAGACAGATTTTTGGCGATTTGTGCTTCCAGATACAATTCATAAGCGTTGATGCTTCCTATGGAGGATAGATTCCCTGACTTTCCCCACAAATGTATTTCCTGCAACGACGCATGGAGTTTTATGGCTTTTCGGCGATAGGTAATGCCAAGCCGATTTCGCTGGCTTACAAAAAAATCCGGAGCAAAGTCATCCGTCGGCAACTGTATATAATCTTTTCGGTATTCGGCTCTTGGTCTTATTTCAAAATCTATGACTAAGGATTCCTTTAGGGTGTCCTGATTTTGTGCAAACACCTGATTGCTGACCACACTGTTCAACAGGGCGAGTAGCGGTATAATTCGCCATGAAGTTTGAAACATGAATCTGAAGGAAAGGGATTTCATAAATGCAAGACAACCAATAGCTTTCAAAATATTATTTTATATCCGGCACAGCCAGCAATATCCCGCCAAACAACAAATAAGACCAAAGCAAGGTCCACGCAATATTAAACAACTGCGCACCGGTAAAAACCAGCGCCGGGCGCCCACCCTGCGTTTTCAGCAAATCAGAAAACCGCGCTTCCAGTCCAATCGCCACAAAAGCCAATGCAAACCAAAGGGTTCGCAGGCTGTTCAAAAATCCCGAGGCTTGTTTGACCACATCAGTGGGAATCAGAAAAGAAAAAATCAGGGAGACCAGGATGAATCCCAATACGAACTTGGGAAATCGCTCCCAGATGAGTTTCAGGTTTGGCTTTTCCGTATTGCCACCCGCTTCCGGATTTTTCCGGAATATCCACCACGTAGCGATGAAAAACGCAGCAAATCCGAGCAGTACATTTTGCGAAAGCTTAACAATGGCGCCCACTTTGGAAGCCGCCGGCCCTACCTGTTCTGTCGCAGCCACCACCGTAGCCGTCGTGTCCAGGGTGCCACCCAGCCATGCTCCACCCACGATTTCAGGAATGCCAAATGCCTGAATGGCCCAGGGTTGAAGGATCATCATGGGAATCGCCAACAACAGGACTAAGGTCGTCACATAAGACAGTTTTTTCTTATCCCCCTGAATGGCGCCGCTGGCCACTATGGCCGCTGATACGCCACATATAGAGACCGCCGAGGCCAGAATTACCCCGAACTCGTCATCCACTTTCAGGCGTCGGGAGAGCCACAAAGAAAAAAACCAGACGACGCTGACCACCGCAAGGGCTTGCAAAATACCGGGGAAACCTGCCTGAACAATGTTCGGAAACAAAATGCTCGTGCCCAGAATAATCAAACCCGTTTTGATAAAAAACTCTGACCGGGCAGCAGTTTTCAGCCATTCCGGTAGTTTAAACAGGTTGTTGAGCAATAGCCCGAAAAGCAGTGCAAACACCACGTATTCAAGTCCGTACGCTTCTACGCCGCTATTACCGGCTGCAATGAGCGAAAGGATGGCCAGCAAAAAAACAAGGGCAAAACCGGCAAGGTATTTCAACAGGTTACCACCCGATAATTTTATGGCCACAGCAGATAATATAGCAAACAACAGTCCGCATAAAGCTATCATGGTAAGATTACCCGAATTCAGGACTTTAGAAAACAGCGTATTGGTGTCGATCCATGCATAAACCGGCGAGACCGGTTTGTCGCCCTGAAGTACCCAAACCCACAACAAAACACCGGCAATCAGTATTCCGCCAATGACGTTCGCCCATGCATCTTCCGATAATCGTGCCCAAAACCCGGATTGAGAGGTACTGTCAATAGATACCGCTTCGGATGGTCCGGCGTTTTTTCTCTTTGCCATAATTGTTGATGTTGAAAAAGTAGAAAAAGGCCACAATGGAACCTTGAAATTTATATCAAATCAGCAACCGTTGTGCGCTCCAGAACATCCAACATTTGATCCCTGACTTCCAACAACGCACTTCGTATTTTACAGGCTGCTTCATCCGGGCAATCTTCACAACGCTCGTAGAAATTTTTTGAAACACAGGGGATCAGTGCGATAGGGCCATCTATGAGGCGGTAAACTTCGGCCAGCGATACCTCATCCGGCTTTTTCATCAAATAATACCCGCCTGTGTTGCCCTGCCGGCTGTTCAGGATATGCCCTTTTTTTAATTCCAAAAGGATCTGTTCTAAAAATTTTTTCGGAATGCCTGCCTTTTCAGCAATTTCGCGGGTGATTACCTGCCCTCCCTCCTTTTTCGCGATGTAGATCAGTGCCTTCAACGCGTATTTCATTTTCTTCGAAATCATTGCTTCTGTCCGGCGTTTTTGCATCCTGCCAGAACGGTAAAAGTAGTTACTTTTTGATAAAAAATCGAAAGCCCTCCGATTTGACACCGAAGGGCTTTCGATTGTGCATAGGCGCTTATTTCACCCCTCCACAAAATCTTCCGTTCTCGGAAAAGCATGAAATGCATCAACCGCCTCCCGGGGAATCTTTGAAGCGAGTTTCCGCAGTTTGGTATCCAGCCACGCGCCATCAATGGTGATCACGGCATGAAGCTTGCCTTCGGGAGAAAGAAACTGATGCCGGATGGTCCACCGGGAAGCATCCGGTTTCAATTTCGCCATTTTTGCGTCTATGATAATTGAGTCGGCAAACCGGATTTCTTTTCGGAAGACGCATTCCTCCCGAAAAAGGATTGGGCCGAAGCCTTGCTCCTGCATCAGTTTGGTGCTCAGCCCCAGTTGATCCAAAACCTCCACACGCAATTGCGCACCAAAATCGTAATAAGCGCTGTGGCGCATGTGAAAATTAGGATCGAGGTCCGCCCACCGGATAGAAATTGCTTTGCTGAATTGGATCATAGCGCCAGTAGTATCTTACCCTTCCAAAATTACGGCCTTGCCTCCCCCGCCATGCGGGACAAGCTTTGCCCATTTGCCTCTTGCCAATTTGCCCCTTACGCACACTACCACTTTTTCTTCACAAAATCGCTTTTGCCTTTGAAAGGACTGGTTCTGGGCCTGTCTCTCCGGCCAGCATCTCCGCCTTCACCCTTCCGATCGGAAGCGTCATCCACGCGCAATTTGCGTTTGTTGACTGTGATCTGGAGCAGGCTCTCGCGCACTTTGTCTACATAACCGGTTTCGATGTCAAAATGCATGTACGAACGGCTGATGTCAATTCTTCCGACTGCCGCAGACGGGATGGAGAATTTTTGGGTCAGGATTTTGATGAACTCTTTTTTGGTCACGCCATCCATTTCGCCGATGTTGACGAACAACCGGGCAAACCCACTGCTGCTTCTGCCGCGCTCGGATGCGCCGTCTCGCCGCGCGCCTTTAGGCTGGATATTGATGTCCGGCGCATTGTGGTAATACGCCAAAAAGCGGTTGAATTCCACGCTGGCGAAACGCATGATGAGTTCCTCTTTCGTGAGGTCGGCCAGGGCTTCGTATATTTTTTCCAAAAATGGTTCGATCACCTCGCGTTGCACTTCCGTGTCGCGAATGCTCTGAACGATGTGGAACAGTTGTTTTTCACACACTTCATCACCGGTCGGGATGGGCAGGCGCTTGAAAGTCGCCTTCGTCTGGCGCTCCAACTGGCGGATGCGCTCTTCCATTTTTGGCGTGATGATGGTAATGGAAATCCCTGTGCGGCCTGCGCGACCGGTTCGTCCGCTCCGGTGCGTATAAATTTCCGGGTCGTCGGGCAAACCGTAGTTGATCACGTGGGTGATGTTGCTCACGTCAATGCCCCTTGCGGCCACGTCCGTCGCGATCAGCAACTGTAGGTTGCCTTCGCGGAAGCGGGTCATGGCGCGATCGCGGTCTTCCTGGGTGAGGTCGCCGTGCAGCGCGCCGGAGTCGTAGCCGTCGCGGATCATTTGCTCCGCAATTTCGCGGGTTTCAGCTTTCGTGCGGCAGAAAATCAGCCCCACAATGCCCGGCGTCGCATCCACCACGCGTTTCAGCGCGGCATAGCGGTCGTTGGCGTGGCAGAGGTAATAGACGTGTTCGATGTTGACATTCGTCTGGTTGCGGCCGCCGGTGGTGAGTTCGCGCGGATTGCTCATGTAGTTGCGCGTGATGTGGCGCACTTCATTCGACATGGTCGCCGAAAACAACCAGGTCGTATGCTCGGTGGTCACGGTCGCGAGGATGGTATCCAGCGACTCTTTGAAACCCATGTTAAGCATTTCGTCCGCTTCGTCGAGCACGACCCGGGAAACAGATTCGAGCTTGAGCACGCCCCGGTTGATCAGGTCTACCAGGCGTCCGGGCGTAGCCACCACGATGTGCGGCGCCGGCTTCAATTGCCGGATCTGATCGCCAATCGGAGCGCCGCCATACACTGCGACCACTTTGTATTGGTGGGCGTGGGAAGCGTATTTGACTAAGTCGCTCGCCACCTGTACGCAGAGTTCCCGCGTGGGACAAAGAATGAGTCCTTGCACGCCTTTGCGCTCTATATCAATCAGTTGCAACAGTGGCAAACCAAAAGCAGCTGTCTTTCCCGTTCCGGTATGCGCCAGCGCAATCAGGTCGCTGTCAGATTCAAGTGCTGCGGGGATCACTAATTCCTGAATAGGCGTCGGGGTCGTAAACCCCAGGCTCTCGATACCGAGCAACAGATCGTCGTTCAGTCCGAGATTTTTGAATGGTGTCATTAAAATAGTTTACACTTTGGAAAATAAGAATTTGTTCGGGATTTCGTGATCGAGCGAGGGTGCGGAAATTTTGTTTTAGACGAGGCGAATTTTGCAGACATAGCCGGCAGCTATGTTGAAAAAATTCAACGAAGTATAAAATAAAATTTGCCAGCCGTAGCCGATTGATGAATTTCCGAACAAATTCTACGCGCAAAGGTACAATAAACTGCAAATATTTTTTTGATCTTCTGTAAAGCTTTGCTTCTGAAGTTTCCCGCAAAACTTGTCCCGTAAGCGGGAGCGCGCATCTGAAATTTCCCGCAACGCACGCAAAGGTCTCGCTAAGTCCGCAAAGCGAGACCGCGTCGCAATAAGGTTTCACACAACGGCACAACGGCACAACGAAAACATGCAATTGAATGCCGAGTCATTGTGCCGTTGTGCCGTTGTGTGAAAAAAATCTGTTGTGTGCCAGGGCAGTAAAGACTGCCTTAGCGTCCTTGGCGAACCCTTTGCGTGCTTTGCGGGAAACAATTTTTGTCCCATAGACCGCTAGGCCGCAAACCAAAGTAATTTACATTCCTCCCCAAAAACCTTAATATTGTGCCCGCTTTTCACCAGCACCCGAACCATGACCACAATCGGAACCGACATTGCCCACGCCATTGCCCTGCTTCAACAGGGCAAATTGGTCGCCATTCCCACCGAAACGGTGTATGGCCTTGCCGGCAATGCGCTGAACGAAGCAACCGTAGCGTCCATTTTTGAAGCCAAAAACCGCCCCACTTTTGACCCCCTCATCATCCACATTGCCGACTGGCGCCACGCAGCACTTTGGGTGCAGGACATTCCGGAGAAAGCCGAAGCCTTAGCAGCAGCCTTTTTTCCCGGTCCTTTGACCTTGCTGTTGCCCAAACGCCCGGTCATTTCTGACCTCGTCACCGCCGGTTCTCCGTTCGTTGCCATCCGCGTGCCCGCGCACCCAATGGCCCGGAAAGTCCTGGAGGCCCTCGATTTCCCTTTGGCAGCGCCGAGCGCCAATCCATTCGGGTACGTCAGTCCCACCACAGCGGCACACGTAGCGCAGCAATTGGGCGAAAAAATCCCTTACATCCTGGACGGTGGCCCCTGTCAGGTTGGTTTGGAAAGCACCATTGTGGGGTTTGAAGGCGATGCGCCGGTTGTTTTTCGCAAAGGCGGCATCCCCATCGAGGCCATTGAACAGGTGATTGGCCCCGTAACCGTGCAGGAGCATTCTTCGTCCAAACCCTCGGCGCCGGGCATGCTGCTCAGCCATTACGCACCGGGCACGCCGCTTGTACTCGGCAATTTGCGGGAATTAGCCGCCCAATCTCCCGGCGCAAAAATCGGCGTCCTGGCGTTCCAGGAGCCTTTGCCGGGCCTGCCCGCAGCGCAGCAGGTGGTGCTTTCCGCAAAAGGCGATTTTGCAGAAGCCGCGCAGCATTTATTCGCCGGATTGCGCTATTTGGATGGACTGCATCTGGATTTAATCCTGGCAGAATTGTTGCCGGAAGCGCAGCTCGGACGCGCTATCAACGACCGCTTGCGGCGCGCTGCGGCGAAAAGGTAGGACAAAGAGTTGTCTAACCCCTTATTTTTTGATACTTTTGCGCCGAAAAAAACTTTCTAAACCAATCAACAATATGAAACGCTCGATTCAATTGCGGTTCGCTTTTTTTGCATTTTTAGCTGTTACGGTAGCAGGATCTGCCTGCGAGACAGAAAAAAAGGAAGACTATTCCGAAAAAATATTGGGCCGCTGGGAAATCGTGGAAGCCAAAAGAAACGGCGACCTCACCGAATCGCTCGCCGGCCTGTTTTTTGAATTCCAAACGGGCGGCGCCATGCGCACCAACCTCTCCGCCACTGAAGAAACCGCCGCTTACGAACTGCAGGACAACAAAATCCTGCAACGCCAAAGCCAGATCGAAGCCGATTATACCATCGAAGCTGTCACCGATTCTACGATGACGCTTACGACTACGCTGCGCAATTATAATTTTAGATTTTTACTGGCGAAGGCTGGGGAGTAATAGCCCCCAACCCCCGGAGGGGGCTTAGCGACGTATCCTGATGAAATGTCCGATAATTCGACATACGGTAATCCCCTAATTAGTGTCTGTCCATTTAGTCGGGTGTCTGTCCTTTAGAGTTCGAGAGCAAGGCATGTTTGGCCCCAAAAGTGGGAGTTTACTCGCGTAAATGACCAATTTTGGGGCCAAACATAACGCTGCTATCGGACTATAAAGACAGACACTAATTATCGAATAACCTGTTTTTTTAACAAAAAACAGACGGCCTGATTTTGGATTTTGACCAAAAAATCGCTTTCTTTGTTCCATATTAATTTTTTGTTACTACCCTTTCTGCTGCATACGAAGTTTGCTTTTCAGTTCTTCCGGCGCATCGCGCGCGACTACTATAACATTTTGTACAAACACAACACACCGCTGATCCTGGACTCTGACTCAGGAAGGCGACTGCTATTTAGTTTTATTGTATTACGCTAAAAATATTAAACGTATGAAAACTGTTTTTTGCTTTGTTCCCATCATTCATTCCCATTCCCTGGTTTCTTCAATGAAACGGGGGGGGGTAAGCTGTTTACGTGTCTTATGATTGGCCTTCTGCCATGGATGATGGCTGCTCAATCTGAACCGGAACCTGAGCCCAAAGAAGCCTTTCCTATTGCATGCCTTTCGAGCGTAACCGATCCTACGACGTTACCTATTTTGGAAGTTCAGGTTAATGTACATTTTATCGGCGCTACCGGCAATAATTTTGTACCCGGCACCCAGCAGGAAAATGGCCAGGCCCAGATTAGTGCAGGCTGGAATGGCAATTACGCTGCAATAGAGATGCTCAAAAGAGCAAATCTGATCATGTCTAATCTTACTCCCAACCCTATTGGGTTGTCCGATTTCCTCGGCGACAGCCGCGTTCGCTTCAAATTATATACTGAAGAAAGCAACGCAAATGATTTACACGGAGGGATTTGGTATTGGGAGACTGGCCCTCCAGCTGCAACGCTGCCCTATGGTGACAAGGTACTGCATTTACTTGTAAAAGATCAAAATGTCTCTTGGTCAGGTTCAGTTTGTTCCGTTGGATTATTTTGCAATACAATAGAACTGGCTAATTGGTATAAACGGATCATTACAGATGGTACTGAATTTTCAGGAAACTCTTACGGTACAGCTATTTCTATGGCCAAGTCATTTATACACGAGGTAGGCCATCTCACCGGGCTTTGTCATTCTTTTAATTCTGGTAATCAATGCAGTGACATAGATGTAGCCGCCGAATGTTTTACAGCGAGTAGTGGCGGAGACTGTGGAATGGGCAGCGGTTTTTGTAACAACTACCAGTCGGGGAGCTATAACATTATGGGCCACAACGGGAACGCTACAGCGCTTTCTCCCTGCCAATGGCGTATTTATTATGGACGGTTGCTGGGAGGATCTCTGCAAACAGGCGAGCGTGCAAAATACGTTAAAATCTTTGGTTGTGAGCCTGGCATTATGCCTTCAATAACCATTCAATCAGACATGGATATTTATTGGTCTACGCCACGAGTCATAGGCGGGCCGGTCATCATCGAATCCAATGCAACCCTGACCATAAGTTGCGCTCACATTTTTACTTCCGGAGCCTCCATCCACGTGAAAAGGGGAGGCAAGCTAAAAATCATTAATGGCGCTATTTTTGCCGCCTGCGGTGAACCTTCCTGGAAAGGCATCTTCGTGGAAGGCAATGCAAACGAAGAACAACCCGACCCGGAAGCTGAGGTTTCTGAAACGGACGACTGGTTATCCGGGGTGGTCTATTTGGACGGGGCATACATTTCAGGCGCCTATACGGCGGTCAATACCTGGCAAGATGGTCAGCTTGGAAATCCCGATTACTGGGGAGGGGTGGTATATGCCAAAGGAAGCACATTCGAAAACAACCGTAGAGGCGTGGCTTTTATGGCTTATGGCAAGGAAAACAAAAGCGCATTTTTGGAGGGTTGCCATTTTCGCG
>JALHRK010000009.1 GCA_022841505.1 Saprospiraceae bacterium
GCCTTCCGCACTTTGGTCGCCTGACCTTTGTGGGGATGCGAGGGAATCTCCGCGTGGTAGGTGTTGGGAAGCTGCCACATGAGCCGGACTTCCTGGGTGCTGCTTGCCGTTGTTTTGATACGTGCGAGATACGGCTGCGCGTGGGCGGGGATATGGTCGATGCCGATTTCACCCTCGGCCTGGGCAACCTGCGCGATATTGTGCCGGATGGTGAGAACGTGAGAAAGCCGCGTTTCTTCCCAGCGCCGGAGGGTGGTTTCGTCGCGCTCAAACAGCGATGCCAGCGCCTCGCGGGAAATGGTCACGTCCCATTTGCCCTTGAGAGATCGCCCGGTAATCCAGCCTGCGTATAGCATCCCTTCCCACTGCTCAAGGCTGCCGGCAGGGTCAAGCATGACTTCGCGATTGCCGGGCAGGTTGGTTTCTGTCGGGATGCCTTGTTCCTCGGCGATCTGGGTCATCACTCGCGCTACTGGCTGTATGCCGCAGAGATACAAAAACTTGCCTGAGCGGAACCAGAATAACCCCTCGCCCTGAGCCAGCAGGCGGTTGAAATGCCGCTTGGTGTAGTCGATGCGCTGCGCCTGGACGCTCTGCCACAGGGCGCGGCGGTTGACGACGCCGCTGCCGTCGCTACTGCGGGTGATCTCTCGTCCTAACGCCCATAATCGGAACTGGTGGGCGCGGGAAAGCGCAATAGACAGGCGTCCCATTTCCCAATCGACGCGAAGCAGCTTTTGCTCATGGATAGGCAAAATGTGCGGTTTAACGCCAAAAATCTGTTCATAGGTAGAAATGGCAGCTTGCTTTGAGGTGGGGGGTGTGGGCTGGGGTTTTGACCGCTGCTTCTGAAACCGGGCGGCTGCTGCAACCTGCTGATGCGGGTCAGGAACATAGGTGGCTTTGCAGTGGGCGAGAGCGTTGAGCGCGGCAATCCTACCATCCGTTTCCAGGCGGGTAGGGGCAAAAAGCAGTTGTTTGAGCAGGCTATCGGGCAAGGTCGCGGAGATTTTCTGGCTCAAGCTCTCGGCATGGTGCGGGGCGTGTTCAATGCACCACTGCGCGGCCTCTAACGCCTGCCGCTGCGGGTCATGCGAAAGAGTCTCCCACAGGGCTTGCAGGGAAACGAGTATCTGGTTGGGGGATGGCTTCTGCTCTAGCATCACGCCTCACCAATCCTGAACAAAAGGTGAGAGGTGAAAAACAAAGCAAATCCTAACTTGCCAGATTCCAGTTTCGCGCTATACTTGAAACTGTATTGACAAGCAAATAGTCCACCTCTCAAAGGTGGTGTTATCTAACAAACACACTCGCAGGCCGCCAGACCTATATCGCGAGTGTTTTGCGTTTATATACCGGAAAACTATAGCATAGTCCTGAAAATCCGCCACAATTTCCCTTTGGGGCGATTACTCGCCCCAATCCCGCAAACTACGCCTCGCCCTTAGTCTTTGTCATCCGGTTTCATGGTATCCGCGATAGTCTTGGCAAGGTCATCAGGAACAGGGGACGGGCTGCCGGCTGCCGGTGGGGGGGGTGGGGTCTTCCCAAGTGTAGCATTCACTGTTTTCTGTAAGTCTTCGATGCCAGCGGGTGCAGGGACAAACTTAGGCCAGATAACGGGTACATTCGAAATGCCAGCCGTTTGTTGTTTTGGCTTTTTAGATGCCTCTTCGTTGTAAAATTGGCTTTCAAGCCTCGCATCAATCAGGTCAAGTATGCGGGCACGTTGGGCATAGTAAAAGATTTGATTTTTTGTCAGAAGTGAAAACGCGCCAATGCCAATTACCCAACCTGTTAGCGGCTCTACAAAGAAGCCAACAAGGAACGCTGCCACAAAACACAAGATTGGTTCCCACCAAAGGTAAAGCGACCAGTCATCAATTCCCGTCCATTCATAAAGTCGGGGAACGCCTGTACTCTTTGAATGCCACGGCTCTCCCGCTAGGTAGCGTAGCCTGATGCGCCAACGCTGTATCCCACCCGCGATTAAAAAGGCAACCGTAAACAGCGTCAGAGGTACAGAAAAACCAGCGTCCGGGTCACGGCCTATAATGGCGGTATAATACGCCAGATAGCTAATGACGCTGAGAATACTTGCGGCCATGATGAAACGTACCCAGCTAAAATACCTTTCCCCAAAATCGTACCTCAAAAAAACTTCAACCAATATCGACCACCAGCCGAGAATAATGGTGAGAAGTCCGGCCATAGAGGAAATGAACGTTGTTGCATTTTTCCCCGCAATGGCACTGGCTATAAGTGCAACTTCTTCCGCCCCCGGATCAATCCCGCCCGCACTTGAGTCAAACATGATTTATCCCCTATAGTCTGTGCTATTTCTGCAAAAAGATTTGAAACAGGGCTGTGTCTTGGGTAACGTTCCAAACACGCCCCCCTTGAAATACTATCCCTTGCACTTCCAGATTGTTTTCCTTTCCTCCTTTTTTGAGCCGGGTAAACGCATCCGGCCACACCTTGTACTGCACACTCTCGCTGCCGCCACCTGTCCGTGAGCCTCCTTCTGCGCCCTGGCTCACACTGAAACTATGCCCTGTTTGCCAGTCTTGCCCTATCATGTCGGCGGCGAATAAATTCGTTGCATGATCGCCGTTCGCGTGGAAAATTTTGGTCTGGAAATTGCCGAGTAGGGCATGGGCTTCGTCGTGGCTGTTTGCCCCGCCCAGCACTGCATAATAATTGCTGATGTTCTGCGTCATGTAGACCGTGCAAGCCCTCGCTGACCTCGCAACTGCTTGATACTGATAGTCAAAACTGCTGACAAAATTCTGTGCCTCGTCCGCCCATAGAAACACCGGGCGCGGGTCGGTCTTTGGATTGCGCCGGAGGATAGCGCGTTGAAACATGAATTTGAAAATCCCCTGCACAATTCGCCCTAATTCCTGATACTCCTGAATGGGTAAATCGAGGATGATGATAGCGTCGTTCTTATAGGTCATTTCAGGTACAAGCGTGGTTTCGGTACAGAGTAGCTCCCACGCAAGGCCATGTAGCAATTGATCGGCCACGCTGGTGAAGGTAGCTACGATGCTGCTGCGGGTTCTGTCGCCAAGATTGGGGAATTCATGTAGCCAATAATCCGAGGCCATTTCAAAATCATTCAACTCACGGGGAGTCTTCTCTTTCTGTTCGGCTTCCTCCATGCACTTGGCGCAAAACGAGGTATCCCACCACGAAGGTTCATCTTCTGTCGCTACTCGTTTAAGCTGCTCTATGCTCGTTGGCGCATCCCGTACAAACTTAGCTAAGTCCTTTAGGGTAATCGTGCCTTTACTGAGGATTAGGATTTCTATCCCGTTGCGGATAAGCTGCCGCATAGCGCGTTCCCAGAACTGTTCCTTCCCGGCGATGTCGTGAGTACCTTCGGCAAGCTCGGTAACGCGAGTCAGGAGATTGACAAGGTTCTCGGTAAGACCGCCGCCCTTTCCCCGCCGCTTCAACTCATAGTCCAGAAAATTAAAGCGCCATTGATGCGCGACCTTCTGGCCGTGTTCGTCGTAGCGGTATCCCTCTGGCGAAAATACGATGACATTTTGCAAGCGCCCGGTTTCCCTCGCGTACTGCTCCCATAGCTCCCGCTCCTCTGGCTTGGCGCACATGACCAGCCCGCCAAGACCAGCATCTAAAAACGCCCTGGCTAAGGTCGCGCCGCTGCCACTGGTCTTGCCGCTGCCCGTCGCGCCCATGATACTTGTGCCTTGTGTTGCATCGTTAATTGTCCAGTAGTCATTCGGTGAAAAAGCGAATAGTGGTGCATCAAGATCAATGTCGTCAGACGAGGCCATAGCTTTGCTGTCCCCCGTAAAAAATGCGGATTGTAACACATTCAGCGACGCTATAATTACGGTCAGGATTAAGGCGGTTTTGAGTCCGTAAACGGTTAGCTCCCTGCGCCTTTATGTCATGCTGTTTTGCGTTTCCAGCAGTGGGCATGTCCACTGCTACCCCTCTAATGAGGGGTATGTTTTAGCCGCGCAGCGCGCACGATGTTGGCCATAAAAAGACGCGCCAGCGGATTTTTTTGCCGACATCAGCAAGTGCGCTATTCCTAGCTTCGCTAGCGTCTACCCATAAGCTCTGCTAGGGGAATAGGTCGGTGTTTTACGCCAACTACGCTATACTTAACTTAGCTAAGTCCGGTACAAAAGCGGAAGTGAAAGATGGTCAAACAAGGGCATTTTCACGCACACATTAAATCGGTATCCCGCTCGAAGGGATACTCTGCGGTAGCCGCCGCTGCCTATCAATCCGGGCAAGACCTCGTTCATGAAAAACAAAAACAGTTCTCCCTAAACCTCGGCTATGAAAATGGCGGCGTAACGACGGACTATCGTAAGAAGCTCAACAAGGGCATTGTCTCTGACACCTTGCGCGAACAATTTGCAGCCAACGGCGTAACGCTCACCGAACAGGCTACAGCCCAGAAAGAAGGGCGTCGGGATTGGACGATTACCGATGGTGAGCGGGTCTACATGGTCAAAGAATTTGAGCATAAGGAACTAAATTCTGAAACTCGAAAGCGCGAAACAACGGCATTGTTCTTAGATGTCTATGCCGATAGGACGCACAACTACACCACGCGCGAGGATGTCAAAGAAACATGGGTGCAAGCGCCGGACTATGCGCCGGAGTGGATACGGGCGATAGAAAGTAAGGGCGGCGCTGTTGAAAAGAAAGATCGGGAGGCATTATGGAATTGGGCGGAAAGTGCTGAAATTGCGCGGGATGCCAGAACTGCCCGAACCTTTCAATTAGCCCTTAGCCGGGGGCTGTCCTACGATCAGAACATAGGCTTGCTCCGGCAGTATGTGAATGAGCAACTAACGCCGTTTGGATTTGTTTCTGACGTTGCCATACATTCTAAAAAAGCCAGTGATGGCAAAGAAAATCTACACGCCCATATTTTGATAACCACACGCAGCTTGACGGAAGAGGGTACTCTGGCCGCCAATAAAACCGCCCCCTGGGATGACCATGAAAAAGTTGCAGATCGGCATAAGGCATGGGGTAGCCAGCTTCGCGCATGGCGCGGCGCGTGGGCGGAAAAACAAAATACCGCGCTTGAGACCGCAGACAGTGATACCCGCGTCGATCATCGCAGCTATGAAGAACAGGGCGTGGATGTCATTCCGACGGAGCATGTGGGCGCGGCGGAGTGGAATAAGGGCAAGCGCGGCGAAAAAACGGGTGCTGCCGAACGTAATGAGGCCATTGAACGGCAAAATGCCGAAAAGGATGCACATTACAAGACTTTCAAAGCGCTGCTGCGGTTTCGGCGGCCAAAAGTGGCCGCAGAGAAATCCGAGGAAAAAACCGAAGAAAAGCCCGTCGAGAAACAATACTATGCGGGTCGCACTACCGTAACTCGCTGGTTTGGCCTGGGCAGTCGATCAACCCATATCTATTTGCCGGGTATGTCCAGCCTGCCCCGTAAACAACGCGCCGCTCTTGATGCAAGCACCCCACGTCTGACACACGGCGAAATCTATGAGCGGTTAAGCGATCATCATCAGCGCACTATCGGCGGTGTTCTCCTCAGCAATGAGTCGGGCGGGACTCCACGAGAAGCAATCGAACAATTCCAGCGTATTGCGAAAACCGTCCGGCAAAGTGCCTCCGATGCAAAAAACTATGTGGGGGAAAGCCTGAAAAACTGGCGGGGTCGCACCTCCGGCCAGCGGCAAGATCAGCCTGACAAAAAAGACCGTGATCGGTGATACAATTTATATCTTTATTCGGGTAATAGACGAGGCATGTAATCCACATGGCCGATGATAAGGGCAAGAGTCCACCCCCTCCCAAAGCGCTCACGGAGACGGTTAAGGCAGGTGTAGACCTGCAAAGTGCAATAAACAAAAATATGCCGGAGCAATCTCCGCAAAGCGGCAAGCCCAATACCCTACAAACGGCAAAGGAAGTAGGTAGCAATCTCAAGCAAAGCGGTGTTACGTTTGCAAAAGATACGCCAGCGCAGTCTACTCCGCAACCGTCGCAGCAGAAAATTGTTGAAAGTGAAATGCGGGCGGCGAATGCAAGGAACGCTCAGAGTGCTGAAAAGTTAATACAGAACGCTACATCCGCCGAAACTTCACGCCCCAACATACCGCCTCCTCAGCGAAATACTACCGCCGAACTCGGTAGGTCTCGCTCTCTGGCTGCAAACTCTAGCCGCCCTCCCTCATCTCCTGCTGTGCAGCCCGCCCAAAGCGCGGCACAACAGACTAGGCAACCATCACCCACTCCTGCTGTGCAGCCCGCCCAAAGCGCGGCACAACAGACTAGGCAACCATCACCCACTCCTGCGGCGCAGCCTGCCCAAAGTGCGGCACAACAGACCACACAACCCAAACCTGCTCCATCTAACCCTTTTCGTAATGAGCAAACCGCGCGGCCTGCCCAAAGCACTCCACAACAGACCACACAATCAAAACCAGCGCCGCCCAACCCTTTCCATAAGCCCGCGCCCGCACAAAGCATGAATAAAGAGGCCTCACAACATAATCTCTCGGCAGAGCAAAATGGGCGTGACGCAAAAGCCGAAATCGGGCAAAATAAAGAGAAAGCTCAATCTAAAGAGCAAGACAAAAACAGGGATAAGGGAAAAGACAATGAGCGGTAACAGCAGCCTGCGTCAACGCTATGCACAACCTGCCAACGAACCCGTAGACGACATTGAGGAAATTGAAGAAAACGACGCCCCCGACCCGCAGCATTATGTCGCCTTTGGCAAAACCAGAGGGGCGCGGCGCGAGGAACACGGTTTCAAGATTTACCATCACGATGGCAAAACCATTGAGGTCATGTATTACAGGTATTTAATCCGTGTAGGCTCGACTGCGCCAGACAAACTGGTGCTATTCTTTACCGATAGCGTCTATGAAATTACAGGGAATGATCTTCGCCCGCTCATGTCGCCGCTACGTGACTATAAAATCACTTTCCTGCAAGCCTTCATCCCGCAAACACACCCTCCCCTGGCGACTGATAATGACGAAATGGTGATTTATAGCATTCTGGGGCAGGGTAATGACGAGTGGTGGGATAATCTCGAAAAGCGGGATGCCGTCCGTCAAAAAGAGGATGTGTAAGCCCTCTTTGTTATGACAAAGTTGTGAATATTGTGACAGTGGCCGCACGGGGTATTGAGCGGCCTACCGTCTGTATGCTACGGTTGCTTCGCTATGAGCAACATTTTCAACCTCTTTGGCAATAAGCCTGCCCCTTCGGATGCGGATGGTAAGAAGCCCTATAAGGCGTTCACCTGCTTTCATCCTGACTCTCGTGAGGCGCTTGGGTTTGTGATCTACCATCACGATGCTAAAACCATTGAGGTGCTGTATTACAGGTATTTAATCCGTGTAGCCTCAATTTCTCCGGGCGAGTTGGTGCTGTTCTTTACCGATAGCGTTTATACGATTAAGGGGAATGATCTTTTGCCGCTCCTCATTCCACTCCGCGATTATAAAATCAATTCCCTGCAAGCCTTCAACCCGCAAACCCACCCTCTCCTGGCGGCTGATAATAACGAGATAGTGATTTATAGCATTCAAGGGCAGGGTAATGACGAGTGGTGGCAAGAACGCGAAAAGCTCACTGTAGCTCAGAAAATAGAGACCGAAAATTCTTCTGATACCTGACGATAAGTGCGGCGCTGACGCATTCGCCAGCGCCGCAAGAGTAGTTAGCTGGCCGCTTCCTCGTAAGGTACGAGAATCATCACGCAGTCGCGCAGCTCGATGCTGGCCGGGATGATGTCCCATAGAATCCGCTGGTTGCCCTTCTCGGTGGCAAAACTCACCCCAACCTTAACCGGGTAGTGCTTTCTCCCGTTCTCCGAGCGCAGTAGCTTAACCGTATAGGTCGGCTTTTTCATTTCAGTAGGCGGGGTAGTTTCGTTTGTCATCGGTCTTCTCCTTGTTTCAAGGCTAACCCTATGTCGGCCTTATACCAACGCTCCCTCCACTACCATAGCCGGGGTTATCAACGTCTTTTCGGGAGACCGCTCGATGCGGCGGAAGACGATTGAAAATCCCGGCGGTTATGGCTAACTTCTGGTATCTGGCGGCTCTTGGGGGTAGGCTTTGGAACCTGAGACAGCCAGGTAAGCAAAAAAAAGCGACTGGTGAAAACAAAATGAATACTTATCAGGCAAAGAGAATCCCGCTGCGCGATCTGCTTACGGCGCTGGGATGTGTGCCGCAAAGGGAAAATAAAGGGGAATTATGGTATCTAAGCCCGTTCCGGCAAGAGGGCGCACCATCGTTCAAAGTGAGCGTGACGGGCAATGCTTGGTATGATTTCGGCCTCGGCAAGGGGGGCAATATCATCGACTTTGCTATGCAGTATTTTCAGGTGTCGAGCGTCGCTGCGGCTCTGAGTGAATTAGAGCGCTGCATGGGAAGTAGTGCCAGCATTGCGCCCCCTCCCTCCGCTCCTGCGCTTCGGCCTACCATAGAACTAAAGGACGATCTCAAGATCACGAAAATTCAGTCCCTGCAAAATAAGGCACTAACCGATTACTTGCAATCGCGGGGGATTGCTGTTGAGGTTGCGCGTCCCTACGTCCAGGAAATGTATTACACCCGCTCCAAAAAACACTTCTTCGCCCTCGCTTTCTCTACCCAAAGCGGCGGCTGGGAGCTACGCAATCGGTACTTCAAAGGCAGTGCGGGGAGCAAGGATATTTCCATCATCCAGCCTGCAAGCGTTATTGAGGATGCCGCCATAATGGTATTTGAGGGGTTTATGGACTTCATGAGCTATTTGATGTGGAAAAAGGTCACAGTGCCGCCCCTGCCAGTGCTGGTACTGAACTCTACAGCAATGGCTGAAAAGGCCATAAGCACCATCCGTGATCGGGGAATACAAACGGTGCATTTGTGTCTCGATCATGATGCAAGCGGACGCGAAGTAACCGCCCAATTTCAGCAGCAATTAAGTGGTGTAAATGTCGTCGATCAATCGGCGCTGTATGCCGGGCATAAGGATTTTAATGAATTCCTGCAAAAACAGCGCCAGCCTGAACTATCCTGAAAAAATCCCCTCAAGAGATTTCTTAGGCTTTAGTTGATACTCCCAGGGAGAGGCTACCGTTGTTCTGCCGTAATGCGTTTCCGTAAGCCACTCCTGATATTGCTCAACAAGTTTACCGCGCCCAAAATAAGCCTTGATACGGGGGTCAAAAAGATAAAGCACAACAGCAACCGCGCCGAGGATGATCAGGAGATAAAGCAAAACACTTGTTACCTGTGCCGCACCTGATACCCAGCCAATGATATGCAAGGCTGTGACCCAGATCGTTGTAAACCAGATCGAGGGACGCGCCGTTAAATTGCCATAGGCAACCCATAACGATGCCAGCCCTAGAGCCAGAAAAATAACGCCGTACAGAACAGCGTTAAATATTATCGCGTTTCGTAAGTCTTCTGACAATCGTATCCCGCCGCTGCTGCTCTGCTCGTTGGCGCTAAGTACGCCATATAGAAGTAAAGCACCGGGAACCCCTTGCCCCAAGCCTAAGAAAATATGAATAACTGCCACAATCCGACTAACAATTTTCGGATAGTTTGGTAAATCCCGAACTGCTGCAAGTGTGCTTTTCATTCTGCTCCCCTTCGTTAAATGTGAGATAAACACCAGCTCAAAAAGAAACGGGCGACTCTTCTAGCCGCCCATTTATGCGAATGGTGGCGATTAATTTCTCCGCCGCTGGTCGGCTTCCGCCCTTTCTCTTTCTCTGTGTTCGTTGACGAGATGCTGATGGCGCATCCAGTCATTGTTGCTTTTGGTTTGCGTCACTTCAGTGTGTTCTGTACGTTCCCTGCCGCGTCCCAAAAAGCCTGCTAGAAGCCCTCCAATAACGATGATGGCGATTACTTCCATTTTCCGTGCCTCCTTGTATTCATTAGCTTCTGAAAAAGGGTGGTGGGGCAAGCTTCGCGGGTTCGATGCTACGCAGTAGCCGGGCTGTCGCCCGCGTTCTGTGCCTATATTGCATATACACGATGGAACGGCCTGAATTTACCTAACCAAATAAAAAACTCTCCAGATTTGGAGAGTTTTTCATCAAAGCAGAAGTGTTTCCCATTACACAAAGCCCGCAAGGATTTCATCCACATCGCGTAATTTCCATTCCTTCAGTTTACTCGTGTCTTTTCCCTGAAAGCTCTTGAAGAAATTTTCCGCTTCCTGCTTGTCTTCATCATTGTCCAATACATAGTACAAGACCTGGAAAAAATTATTATAGAAATAGCTAGGTGTTTCCGCCATCACCTTAAACTGGATAGGGATTCCTGTAGGTGTTTGGAATGTGACATAGCTATATTTAGTCACCTCGCGAACAAAGCGTTCCGATGATGTGAAAGAGTCCAGATACTTCGCACAGACATCATTCCACATAATCTCAAATCGGCGATAGTCGGGTGGGGTGAGTTGGCCGTCCCAACACTTAGGGTAGCGCTGCCAGAAGGGTTCGTGACGGCGATACAAGTTGGTCATTAAGAATAGGATGATTTGTCGTCTGTGTAAGCCGTCAATTTCCGCTATATCGGGTCCAAAATACCGAGTATTGAAGAAGAGTTCAAACAGGTTAAACATTCGTTCTTTCAGGAGGTTGGCTGCCACTTCATAACTACCGACAAACACAGCCGCAGCGGGGTTTATTGCCCATAAGTTATTGCGGTAATCAATAATAATTGCGGGATACGGATGTCGCTGGATTTCCTGATAATAGACTTCCAGAATTGAAGTAATCTGCTGTTTTGTGGGCAGCGGAGTGGGCTTAATGTATCCTGCCAATCCTGACCAATAGATTTCCTCCTCATACGGAATCTCTAATGCTGAGGCTAGAAAATGAAGATTATCTAATGCGATTTTGTTATGTCCATTTTCCCACTTGCTTAAGGTCTTAGGGTCAAGCCTTGGTGCCTCTGGATTTGTTTTCCGCCTTTTTAAATTTACTTCATCGCAACAATCCAACTGGTTATACCCTCTAGCATCCCGCGCCATTTTCATGCGTTGCCCCAGAATTATCCATTCCGGCGGTTTTACACGCTTACCCGACTTCTTCAGTTTCATTAAACCCCCTCGCACTACGAATTGCCGCGATTGTAGCGAGAGGGTGGCATTGATGCCACGTTGCTGATGCCACGGCTCAGATAACATGGGACTGTACTACGGGGTATGCAGCTGTATTCACAGGATATTACATTTTCAATATAGTGAGACAACGCAAGAAGTTGAGAACCCTATACTCGCTACACAGGAGGATGCTATGTCCAGCTATCCGGTGTTTGAAAGTTTGTTGGTGCAAGGGACTACTGACGCAGAAATTTCGCTGTCCATCATCTTTGAGCGCAGCAAAGAGGATAAGGTTGATGTCGCTACCCATCTCTACGAGGAAATGAAACTCGCCGAAGAGACTGGGGACGTAGAAATCAGGGAGCAGATCGCCTACATACTCTTTAACCTCATTGTGTACCACGCCCTGCGGAAATGGCTCAAAAACCTGTTAGCAGGAGTGGAAGTCACCCTCACTCCACAGGATGTCGAGGATTGGATTCAAGGTGCAGTTGAGAGAATTTATGCCGGGCATCCCTCCCGCCGATTTCTGAATTGGGCTTTCTGCATTGCAAGATGGTACTGGATAGATAGGCTAAGGCGAATCCAGCGGGCAAAGAATGAACAGGAATCCGGTGATTTCGAGACGCTTGATGAAATACTGGCGGATGAATCCATTAACCTGGAAGCCCTTGCTCAGTGGGAAGATACACAAGCATCGCTACTGCGTGCAATCCAAGAACCTGACGACATTTGGGTGCTGAAAGCAGTCGTTGCGGGTATTCCCTGGCACAATACCGCCGATATTGCGGCATGGACACGTCTTTCTATACTCGCTGTCACCAAGAGCAAAGAACGAATCAAAAGAATCGCAAGGCGGCTGGGGAAGGGGGGGTTGCAGTAAATGTGACCGTTTTATTGCATGGCTAAAGGGGATTTATGGAAATATCTTTACTTTTTTCCCAGTTTTCTCTACTCTGCTCCGCCGTTGCGGTGGTAATGTAGTAGTGAAGGCTGGGAATGAGCAAGGGCGCAGGAGACAACAAGCAATCGCTCTACCTTCCCAACTTGACGAAAAACCGAGGAAACAGGTCAACTGTGGAAAGTACGCGCGATGAAAGCAACCGACAAAGCGATTAGCGATTTAATAAAGAAAATGGAAACCGCGAAATACGAAGGTGATATGGTAATCACCGACGAGGAGATTAAAGAATGGATGGAAAAAGGCACGGCCTATCTTCAGTATGCGAAAGTGTATAACCTGCCTATCCCTGGACAGGACATGCTTAGACGCCTCTTCCGCCGGGAGGATAATATGAAAAGTCCATTGGGGAATCGCTTGCAGACTCATCTGAATGATCTTACCGAATCACTCGCAATCCAGCGAGAACTACTGGGTCTGACCGTTCATGATGTTGCCGAGAAAATCGTAGTAGAAACAGAATCATTGCGCTGGATTGAGAAAGGCTGCACCGACCCCAAAGAATTAGCGGGAATCATCGAAGCATGGGCAGATGTGCTTGGTTTAGATGGGAAAGCGTTTTTAAGCGCCGTCCCCGGCCAAACCCCATCCCGTGATCGCTCCTGACAGATAGGGCAGGGCAAGTAGCCCATTGCCCGACACCCCTCTATTTCGCCTTTAGAAGCCCATAAGGACGAATTCGAGATCAGAGCTACCACTTCGGCGCAGACTTTCGTTTTCGCGCTCTCCGTCAAATTACGGCGTACTGAGAGCGCCTCCGCAATCACCCCCATCACTTTTCTTTTCAACAGCGGTTTTTTGTCCCCTGCACCTGTTCAGGTCAAGAGCGGCGCTCGGCGATCAGCGGCGGGTTGTCCTGTTGCAGTTTTTCCCACACGGCGGATTTTCCTACGCCTTTAAGCCAGTGGTTGAGTTGGTTTAGATGGTCTTCTGTAGGTTCGCGCAGGAAAGGGCTGGCTGCATCGTCCGGGTCTCATTCATGGCCGTGCAGCCGGGGCGTTTCACTGATTTTACCCCTCATTATAACCTTTTTTCGACTTCATCCAGCCATTGCCGCAAATGATCGACATCCTCTTGGGAAATTATTCCGTTCCCATGATGCAAAACCCGCCAAATTCGATTGAAAACCTGCTTATTTTTCTTATCTGCCAGGGGAGAGGCTGGTGGGGTAGGGGTATGCGATGAACTGTTCAGTACACTGAACAGTTTACTTTCCGGCCAATTTTCATCATCGGCCTGCGTCCAAATTTCGTCCGCGACGGCCAGGGTTTTGCGATAGGTGGTCAGTTGGCTGCGGCTGGTAATCGCCATGGTGGATAGTATCTTTTGCCCTTGTCCATAGGGCATATCCAGATTAAGTACCTGAGCGTAATAAGCCCGGTCGCTCGGACATTCATAATGGGGCGTAAACGCCTGATTGGGATAGAAGGCCATCATCAAAATCGCATACTGCCTTGCCCGTCCGACAGCATTCAGGTTCTGCCGCGCGTTGTTCTCTGCCGCTTGCCGCCATACATCAATATGATCAACCACTCTAGCGGGGATATTTTCCCACTGTTGATCGTTGGTCAGCCAGCGCAACAGATGATAAGCAAGCCAGCGCCGTTCGCCCGTTTCCAGGCGATACGTTTCCTGATGTTTGGCAACCGTGATCGGGTTCGTCAAACCATCGCTGAAAATGCTGGCTGCCAAATCAGCCAGCGCTAGCAGGCTGGCTTCAATCGGCTCGGACTCCTCTGGTCGCTCGGACTCGGAATCCCCTATCACCAGATTGCGAAGGTCAATATCATGACCACACTCTGCTTGTGCCAGTTCCCACCACGCGGCTAACATTTCACTGACGGTGTTCGCTGTTCCACTCCATTGGAGACGGGCTGCCGAGGGAATCGTTCGTCGCGGCTGCGCCGGGTCTGGGTAAATATCGAAAATGGATAGCTTCTTGACTTTAATGCGGTCCGTACCCGTTAAATTGACCGTACCATATAATGCGGCATCGGCCTCCGTGACGGACCGGCTGGGTTCATCCCGCTGGAGAGGGTTATTCTTTGCAAACCGATAATTGCGATTGTCGCTTTCACTCATGCAACCAAACCCTTTTGCACTCGTTCCACCAATGCCCAGGCTTCCATCGTCGCTTCATGATCCGGAGCGTAAGCGAACAAGGTTTGATTTGCCCAGCTGCGCTCGACCCAAATCGTGCGTTGAGGGAGTGCAGGCCACGTAAACCTTTTGAACTTCTTCACCAAAATACTCAACCCGTAATCATGGGCATTCGTGTTTTGCCGATACAGGGTCGGCTGAACTCCCATAATTGTAATGCCGGGGCGGCCTTGAGTCTTTCGATCCGCGTTCATCGCTTCCGTATGTTTCACGGTTTCTGCCAAGCCCTCTAAGCTCAGAAACTCACATTCCGTTGGATAAACGATATGGTTGGCAGCAATATAAATGCTGGCGTGAAGCATGGAGGGTGTCGGCGAGGTATCGATGACTACCACGTCCATATCCTTCTCCAATTCCTCCAGCCGATCTTTCAGCAATTCAGCATCGCTGATCACCATCGGAATGACGCGCGTTTCCACATTGGATGGCAGCACGTAAAGGCTCCCTTTAACGGTTTGACCGCCCGCATAATTCTCTAATGGCGGAACCCGCAGCACGTCTTCAAACTCGGCTTCTCGAACCAACAAATTATAGAGACCTGGCTCTTTAGTCAGTCCCAGACTCATCGTGGCATGTCCCTGAGCATCCGCATCGAGCATTAAGGTTCGAAAGCCTTTAATCGCTAGACCCGCCGCAATATGCGTAGCCAACGTCGTTTTCCCGACGCCGCCTTTTTCATTCACTACGATAATGACGTTCATGCTGTTGTTCTCCTAAATTTCTAGCGTTCAAGCCATTGGATTGAGATAGTTACCTTCAAAATCCTCTATTCCGCCACAGTGGCACGGTATATCCATTCATACCCGATAGGGCCTGTGATTGATCGTTGATTCATTTCGATCAATCCCTTTTCCTTCAACAGTTCCAGCATATCCAAGTCGTAAGGCGTTAGGCGAGATTTTTCCAAAGCATCGCTTAACTGCCTTCTCGTAAGCCACTCGCCACTTGCTTTCTGTAACACTTCCAACATCTTTTCACCGTGAGAAGTAACACGAATGGGTGATTTTGATCGAGCCATAATCCGCGTTTCCAACAATACTATGTACGCACAGTGTATAGACTGTATCACGGCTGGATGGCTTCGTCAAGGAATGACCTTTGGATCGGCTGAGAGCCAGGCATTGCCGAACGGCTGACCGCGTATGGGCATATGGCCTCGGCAGAAGCCTTTTTCTTTTGGCGAACACAATTTCGAAAATGCCTCAAAACCGCCTCAGGAGCCCGCAGAAAAGGTTTTGAGATTTAGCGCTACCCTGGGTCCAGAAAAGCCTCAAACCCTTCTCAAAAGCAAAATACGGGTGATTCGGTAGCGACTGGTACCAGCGCATTACCGGTTCTCTTTTCTTTTCACGAGTCAAAAGAGAAAGAGGGTGATCCGAGAGTAGGGCGGCCTGTAGCACCCCATGTTATCCACAGCCAAACGCTAGCAACTACCGGTAAGAAGATATAGGTATCTTTATTATAGGTTTTAGGGGGTAGTGATCCACCGAACTTTTTGAGGGGAAAGGGGTGGCAATCCACCGAACCAGGGGGTAGCGATCCACCGAAGATAACTTTTCTTTTTCCCGGCTTATCCACCTTTTGAATTTGGCAATTTTACCAGTATGTTAGTCTTGGGGATCGGCGGCGGGGAGGCTTTTAGCAACAAGCCGCCCGGCACTTGTTCGATACGAGCACTCGGATATACCACCAACACCTGCCGTAGTGTCTGTCGCAGTTCACGTTTGAAATTTTTGGGATCGCTGTATTCCTGCCCGAACTGATCCCGCAAATTCGCCCAGCTCACCTTAACCCCCTCAGCCTTGCGAACACGGCATAGCCGATTTGCCAGCCAGGTGTAAACATCAATGGCAAGGGCGGAATGTTTGAGGGCGGCCAGAGCACGATGTTCCAGGGGAACGGGATATTCCAGAATGGTTTCGTAAAACGGCGCGCTCAAGGTGATTTTACCCGGCCAGAGCGTGGCTTGCTGTCCAGTGGGGTGCAGCCAGGCTTCGAACTTTTCTACCGGCTGCATGTTCAGGGTTTTCGGAATATTTCCCGTTGTATAGCCGAGTGTCAACCGACAAGCGGCCAGGGCCATGATCTGCTTGCGGGTCATGGCGTAGTTCTCGCCGTTGGTGTCGAGTCCGAGGGTTTTCATAAAATCGTGCGCAGAATGACCGATTTCGATTTCACGGGACTGCGTTCTCACCGCTTCGCTACAGATATGCACCATCATCAGCCGGGGCTTGACCCCGTAAGGGAGGGGCTGCTCCACGAACTGACGGCCATTGAAAAGCGCACCCGCTTCCAGGCGAAGCATCACGTGCCCGCTGCTGCGTTCAAAGGTACGAGTATCCATCTGCTTACGTGGCATCCCCACCTGACAGAACACTGAATGGAGAAATTCAAGTTGGTCGGGCTGCTCTTCCATGATCTTCGCGCCCGCCTCGACGATGCGCCGCGTAATATTCGACATACCCTGCTGTTGAGATGACAAAGGCGGCAAGGACATTTCTCCTGGAGGTGGATTGCTTCATCAACCTGCCATATCTGCACCTTCTATGCCAGCTAAAACACGGAACAGCCATAAGCCTGATTGAGTTCCTTGTGCGCCGTGCGTCGCAGATAGTGAACGTGGCTCTTGGGCAATTCCAGACGCTCCATCAGCGTCTTCGCACTTTCGTATTGGGACAGGCTGCGCAGCGTCGCCGCCATACAATCTTTGCCTGCCGCTTCGTACTCTTCAATCAACCGCTGGAGTGGTTCTTCCTGCCCGGCACGCAGCTTCTCCTGCCACGTCATTTGGCGCGGGCGGAACAGCCCTAATTGTTCGCACAACTCTTCGCGCATGGGCTTGACCACGCTGGTCAACCACCAGCATTTCTTCGTCCCGCCACAACCCGCCAACTCCGCCGCGTCGTCCGGCGCGACGCTGGTGGTGATGTAATACAGCGCGACCAGGTGCTTCTGGCTGTGCATGTACTTTTCCGCCATTTGGCGCATCGTCTGCTCAATATCGAGGCGGGTATCCACCGCTTCGGCGTACCGCGCATGGTCGATCAGGTGGCCGCGATCATAACCATCAATGATGAAGTCGTCTGGGTCGTTGCTGCGGGTCGCCAGGTCTTCCAGGTACATTTCCCGGCGATAAAACTTCTTATAGTGAGAGCTGCCCGAACGGTACATCACCCATTTGGTCGCGCCGCCCTGATCCATCTCCGCCAGCAGATCAGGTTGCTTGCTCAACTCTTCCCACAGCCGCATGAAACCATGCGCGATCATGTCGGGAATGTCCACCTCAACATAGCGATAGTAGCGCATCAGGCGATTGATTTTGGGCGTGAGCGAGTCGCGGATTTCCTCAAACGTCATGCCGCCGTTCCAGCCAGTGGGGTAATGCGCCTCGCGAGGAAAAGGTCGAATTTGTGAGCGAAGTCCCGGCATTCATTTCCTCATCCTGGTGGAATTTGCAGGACAGGAGATAGAAGAGGGGAGGGGGCGTGTCAAATAAAAATCGAGGAAAGAAGGCTTCGAGGAAAGCGGTTGCCGATCCGTGCAAAGGAAAGCTTATTCCGGCGCTATTTTTGCCAGAAAATTGCAGCGCTATTTAACCGATTCTCTTGTGGTTTTCTGGGGAAATTATTGGCCGATATTGTTGCAACATCTAGACTCGCCCGATTCAGGGGAGAAAAAACCAAGATACCAGTAGATATCTTGGGCAAACCAATATTTTCATATACTCACCTTCAAGCGTCTCAGGCGAGCTAATTCACTGACAATCAAGTTGTCATCATATTGAAGTTGTTTGAGAATGATCGCAATCTGTCACTTCCGCCAGGACACTCGGCCTGAAACCGTTTCCTCAACCCACTGCACTTGGCCTAAGCGTTTGTCGTTAGCAAGCTGCAAAATCTCGAACTTGTTTCTCCAATGCTGGTCGGTGATAGAAACACGCAAATATGTAGTCGTTTGTGGTGTGTATAGGGTCTGCTAAAAAGTGGGGCAGCGCAACTTTTAGCAGCATAATAGCAGTGCTTATCAGTGAACAAAAGAAGTAGAAAAAACGGCAGATATAGTGGCTATCAACTTCGTAAATTAGCCCTTAAAGGTGATTATCAACTAACTTACGAACCTTCCGAGACTATCGATTTGCTTTTTTGTGAAGTTCTTCATTTTCTAATGCATACTTTAAATTAGCTTCGGCCAAAGCTTCAGCACTGTAAACGCCTCTTTCATTGATTCTTGCTCCTATATAGAATTCTTGTGGATTAATTTGATGGCAATTTTCTAAACCAATATTATTACCTATTTGATGCATAAACACTTGTAGTGCAGAAGATGAGGGGGCACGAATCCCGATTGTTTGAAAATAGTGGCCTTGCTGGTCTTTACGGAAGTTCAAGAGATAAATTATGCCCTCCAAGTTTAAAATTTCTCTACGAGCCTTTTCAAGCTGCAAGAGGCGTTGCGGTAGTAGGAGCCAATCACAGGCAGAATAAATTGCTTCTGGTGTTTCGTTATCATGCCTATCTTGCCGAACTTCATTCAGTCTACCATACGCAAGCATTTCACTGAACCATGAAGATTGACTAAACGAGTCAGTATCTTCCAATTTTCGCGCCAGTCGATCACCCTGTTTGTAATACTCTTCGCTTACCGTACGCCACTCGGTAATTCCCATCTCGCTTCTAGTTTTTTCAATAAAATCCTCTATTAGATCCACCGATGTTACGCGAACGGCAAGACTATAAATGAAATATCCATCCTCGTTTTCGATTACGTTACCAATTGCAACTAAATCGCATTGCAATTGCTCCGCAATTCGAATGAGCTTGCCAAACCAAAAGCATGTATTTATTATCCACTCACATGTGAAGTAATAGTACATCAATGAACTCCTTCCTATAAATCATATGAAAACTCTTGTCAACTCTCGAACAACCAAAGGATCAATACAATTAACACTGATATTCAGAACGGTTTGCGTCGATTCTGGACACTCATGTGGGAGTATTATATAAGGATTTGCGCCAGCATTTATCTCTCGTATATAAGGCGCAAGTTCTGAGTTAATTCCAAAGAAGATGATGTTAGTGAAACGGAAGTCTCCTCTAGAAACTTTTCCACTGTCAGAAACTTTCTCCATCCACTGTAACTTTTTAGTCTTGGCTTCAACCTCTGCATCAAGAGTTAGTAAACCTTTGCCATCTAACCCTTTGCATGGAAGTACACCCGGCGCACTATAGAACTGTCCAGCATGGTAGATTTCCTCGACAAGTGTACCTATCATGTCTGCTCGTGTGTAATGACTTGGATGCCTGAGTATAATTTGTCTAATCGACTTACGGAACTGTCCAAAATCAGGAGCCGATGGATCAAACGTTATGGGTACCGACTGTGGAGATGGTATCGCATTGTAGAATAGAATTTCCTCAAAACCTGAGTAACATCTTAACCAACATAGTATATCTATATCGCTTTGGAATGGTTTTTCGCTTGTAGGTTCACCAGGTCCCGCATCATAACCACATCCGCAGCCAATATCATTATCTCTTCTAGGTGTATCTGGTATGGTTGGATTTTGTAAACCCTGTAATGCTGCATACAATAAGAGCCAGATTTTCCACCAGTCGTTATTTCCCCCTCGTCTGTCTGTTTGCGTAGCAGCATCTATAAGTTCCTGCTGTGTATAATTTCTACCTGGAATTAAATTAAGAGCTACTTCAAAGTTCTTGATTTGTTCAGGCGAGTAGTTGGGAAATATTGATTCTAAGCACACTCCCTCAACCAACACGCAGAATGGGTTTATCGTGCCGTACCCGCTTGGATCTGTCCAATTGGTAGAATTGCCCTCAACATAACTATAGCTGTTGAGGCTCATCGGCCTATCCGCCATCCCCTCGAACGGATCGAGGCTCATGAACACACCCAAGGTTGGGTTGTAGTAGCGGGCGCGGAGGTAGAGTAAGCTGTTGTCATCCGTCGGCTCACCTGTGAAGCCGTAATCGGTCTGGTTTGTGCCTGTTGCGCTGAACGGATTGCCAATCGGGTCATACTGGCGGGTCTCTTGCACCGTGATCGCTTTATTAACCACACTGCGCACGCTTCCCAGGCCATCTTGCAGCATGAATCGATCCTCATTCACCATGTGAATGCCCATTGGGCTATGGACATAACGTGTGGTCGTACTGCCGGTTGTCTCCTGCAACACAACGGGCAGCCCTGGCTGAAGGTCGAGCAGGTACTTCGTGACGTTCGCCCCGACGGTCTGCTGAATCCGGTTGCCTGCGCCATCATACTTGTACTGGGGGTTGACCACTCCATTAGTCGCGCTCAACAGGCGGTTCGCCCGATCCCAGGTCATCACGCCAACGCCATTGGCTGTGGTCAGGTTGCCGTTATTGTCGTAACCATAGGTGTTGGTGCCATCCGCCGTGAGGCGATTGGCGTTATCAAAGGTATAGTTAGTCGTCGTTGGCGCTCCACCAATAGTCGCGACCTGCTGGGTGCGATTGCCCGCTCGGTCGTATTTATACGTGTATTGGCGGGAGGGTGTAATTCCAGCGTAACCCGCGCTCAAGAGGCGGGAGAGTTTGTCATATCCGTAAGTGATCGTCCGCTCATCGTAGGTGGTGTTGAGCACCTTAATTTGCTTGAAGCGGATGGTATCATAGGGGCCGATATGCTGCTGTCCCCGGTTGCGGATGTCCAGGACATGCGAACCGCCTCGATTGAGGACGAGATTAATGACCCGTTCGCCGGAAGCACCATAGTTATCGAAGGTTTCCCAGAATGCTCCATCGATATAGATGTCAAAAATGCCATGATCGGGGGCGACCCCCATCGTCAATTCGACCTCACTACCCGAGAAGGTGATCGCCATCGCTGCAAAGGGGTCGGTCGTCAGTTTAAAGACACCGCTGGTTGTCCAGGTTCCGCGATAATAACTCACGGCGGGGTCGCTGATGCCAATTGTGCTGACGGTCGTAGAGGGATGAGCCACTTTTTCAATCGCCTGGGTGCGGTTGCCACGTTTATCGACATTGTATTGGAATCGCGCCAGCGTCCGATTGCGTTCATGATGCTGAAGTTCCCGCAGTCGCCCGCCAGCATCGTAGGCATAGTGACTTTCCATCCCGTTAATGTATCCACCCGATATATTGTGCGCATAACTGTTGCGTACCGCCGCCGCCAACCGTCCCGCTTGATCGTAAAGGAACTGGGTCTGCTGGTTGCTGCCATAACCCATGGCGGTTAACTGACCTTTGGTATCGTAAGTATAGTTAACCTCAGTGGCCGCTACGGTGAGCTTGGTACGCAATCCGCCCGCGTCATACTGGTAGCTCACGGTCTCTGATGGCCCATCTGGTGTACCGTCGGCATTGCTGTCAGTGGTAAAAGTGGCTGCCTTGAGGTGGTGGAGATCGTCATATTGATAATCAGTCGTTCGGATGGGTATCACATTGGAAACGGGTCCAAATTCGCTCATCTTGCTGCGGTTGCCCATCGCATCAAATGTGAATTTGACGTCTGGCGTATTCCCCGGGCTGCCATATTTGATATTGGCAGGACGGCCCAACCGATCAAAATTACGCTCTGTTGTGATCCCTTTGGGATCAATCAGAAGGTTTTGGGTAGCACCCGTTGTCAGGTCCAGATAGCGTGTCTGACGGATCAGATTCCGATCATTGGCAGGGGGATTCAGATCGATGAGGTTACCCCCGCCATCTTCCCAACGCCCATCGGTAGCGTCCCAGACCCAATTGGCCGGATCAGTGGCTCCCTGTTGAACGTAATTGATGATGTGTTTGATTCGCCGATCTGTGCGATCATGGGCGTAGCGGGTCACGATGCCGCGTGGATCCCGCAAATCAATCATGCGACCCGCTTTATCATAGGTCACCAGAACAATGATGTTTTCGTCGTTGTTCGTCCCGTGCGCAATGGCAGTCCCATTGCTTTTTTCCCAGCGTTTCTGCCCAACGGCATCGTCCCAGACCCATAACGCAGGGTCTTCGCCCTGATCGACAAAGCCCTGAATCACGCGCGTGCGGCGGCGCAGGTCGTCGTAGCGATACTGCGTGACCGCATTTTCCGGGTTCGTGATGGACTGAACCTGCCCATCCTTAGAGTAGGCTGTGGTTGAGACGCTGCCAACCGGATTGGTAACTGTGACCTGCCGACTGGCAAGATCGTAGGTGTAGAGCGTAATCAGGTTGCGGTCATTGTTGTGGCCGTTACTGGTCGGTACAAATAACCAGTTGCCACTGCCATCTTTGGCATCCGGTGAAATTGGCTGCCCGCCGCTATCCACCAGCACCACGTAATTCTGAATGCTGCGCAGTACCCGCCCGGCTTTGTCGTAACAGGTATACGAAGTGGTGGCGAGAGGGCTGTTTGCAGCCTGCGTGAGGGTTAACCGACGACCTGTTTTGTCGTAGGTGAACGCCGTCTGCGTGCCTCGCGTATCCGTCGTTGAAATGATCTGACTGCTGATGTTGTAAATCGTAGTGCTGCTTAAATCTTCGTCAGGGGTATTGGCATTGAAGCTGCCATCCATGTAGTTGGCGGTGGTTTTTGTGCGCCGTCCTGCGGCATCGTATTCGTAGCGCGTTTCAACGCCAGCAGCATCGCGTTCGCGAATAACCTGCCCGGCCAGATCGTAGGTCGTAACGGTGATGCGATTTTGATCCATGTCCGTACCGAAGATGATGGCATTATTCGCGCCGTCTTCCCAACGGGGCGGGATCGCTCCAGCATCCCAAATCCAGTTGGCCGGATTGGTCGTGCCTTGCGGGACATAATTGACAACAGTCCTCGTTCGACGGCCTAATGCATCGTAAACATAAATCGTTGCATTGTTCCGGTGGTCAATCGTCTTTGAGACGCGCCCCTGCCCATCATATTCGCTTGAGGCAATAATATTCTGGTCATTATCGGTACCGTGAACAATCGCGGTTGTCCCGTTATTCTTTTTCCAACCGTTATTCCAGACCCACAGTGCAGGATCCTCGCCCTGGTCAACAAAGTTCGTCACGGTGCGGATCACCCGCCCGGTACTGTCGTAAACCGTTCGTGCGACACGATTGAACGGGTCTTTCGTTTCGAGGACTCGTCCATTGCCATCATAGGTTGTCCCTGTCATCAGGTCTTCGTCGGCGACAGTGCTTGGCACGTAGCTCGAACTTCGGGGGTCGTTGACACCCCCATCCTGGGCGGTGGTCTTGGGATTAACAATTGTTTTGACCTGACGCCCCAACCCGTCATACCCCTGCCAGGTTTGAATACCCATGGCATCCTGGTTATACAGCAGGCGTCCTTTTTCATCGTAGGCGGTAATCGTGACCAGATCCTTGTCAGGGTTCCCGACCGCTGAGTAGCCACTTAAGTCCGGGTCCGATGCAAGGTCATAATTCGGCGTGTTGGCACTGCGAATGGTCTTCACCTGCCGCCCCAGCGTGTCGTAGCCGAACAGGGTGTAATCCCACTGCTGGGTGGGTCGATTTTCCATCAGACGAGCGCTGCGAATCACCCGCCCCATCTTGTCGTAGGTGGTTTCATCGATTAAATCACGATCCGGGTCGGCGCTGATGGTGTAGCTGGCTGAACGCGGGTCATTGGCCGCAACATAGCCGACATCCCCCGGCTTATATTGTAAAGTCGCGCTGTCCTTGGCCGTCCGTACAACCTTCTTGGGGCGATTAAGTTCATCATAAACCGTAAATGTCACATTCCGCAGCACGTCAACCGTCTTGACCAGATTCCCGGCAGCATCGTACTGTTGTTCCGTTATCCGATTCTGGTCGTTATTGCCGTGATTGACCGGATTGTTCGTCGTGTATTCCCAGCGATTATTGTTCCAAATCCAGGCAGCGGGATCCGTTACCGGACTGCCTTGAGGGGTGTAATTGGCAATCGTGCGGATCAAGCGTCCGGCGAGATCATAGACCAAACGGGTAACACTGCCTAAAACATCGGTTTGGCTCTCAACCAATCCGCGACTATTGTAGATAGTGTCCGTGACTAAATTCTCGGTATTATCCGCCCCGTGATAGCTGTCAAATGCGCTGCGAGCGACGGTATAAGGATTGGTAATCCCAACGACGGGCTTGTAGTTGGTGATCGTGCGAATCACCCGGTTCATCGCGTCGTAAACGGTTACAGTTCTCTGGAAAAGGGCTGTTCGGCTGTTAGTCGTGACCTTGATGCGCCGTCCCATAGGATCGTATTCATAGGCGGTCACAGGGTTTATGGTGGCGTTGCTGAGTTGGCTTATATCGCGAATGCTCGTCGTCGTGAGGACATTCCCGGCTGCGTCATACTCGGTTATCGTCCCACAACAATCCCCCACCAGGCTGTTTTGCTGAGACTTGACGACCCGCCCACTCCGATCATAGGTGTAGGTGGTCGTGATCGAATTCGCGCCTGCTCCAACCACATCCTTTTGGGTCATCTGCTTGAGCAAGCCATTCCCGTTGCCCGAAGCATAATAGCTGCGAATCCCCTGTTGAACCAGAGAAGCGTCCAGGGGGCTGAGGCTGCTTTCCTCGAGTACTCGCCCTCGGCTGTCATACATGAACTCCTGCCAGCGCACGACATCTTCAATATCGCCACTGACAACGCCGAGGTCGATGATGTGAACCGTATCGACATAGAACTCCGCACTGCCGCCGACCAGGCTGTCCACGATAAACTGCAAGCTTACGCCGGAGGTCGAGGCAGCGGGTTTATAAACGATCCGCAGCGTTTCCCAGACATTGGAACTGGTGGTCAATTTGCTAAAGATCGTGCCTGAACCTGCAAAAGCTCGCATCTGAATCGTGCCTTTGGCGGCATAGACTCGGGCCATCATCAGATAAGTGCGGTTGGCGGTCAAAGCCCAGGCGGCACTCCCAATCCCTGCTCCGGTGGTTGTGGCGGTCACATGGCGATAATAATCCCCTGTGTCCACGCGCGGACGGCGCACATTTGTACTGGGCGTATTCACGGGCGTCCAACTGGTATCCAATTCCATATCACCATTGACGGCTAACTCGCGTGTCAAGAGAATGGAAACGCTGTCCACGTAAAACGTGGCGGCACCCCCCAGGCTGACGAACTGGAGCTTTTTAGTGGGGATATCCACCGCGGGCGTATAGATTGCGCTGAGGGTCTGCCAGGCACCTGTTTCGGCGGTGCTGACGTCAAAAGCTGTGACGCCTGGGACTTGCATTTTGACACTGCCGCTGACCGGATACACCCGTGCCCGGATCGTATAGGTCTGGTTGGCAAGCATACTCCAGGTGTTGCCCTCGGTACCCTGGCCTGCTGTCGTGGCAACCACATAACGGGAGTACGTGCCCGCATCGGCCATCGTGCTCGATCTTTGGCTGGTTGCCCCATTAACGGCTGTCCAGCTGCTGTCAAGCTCCATACTCCCGTTGACCGCCAGTTCGGCCTCGGTCGTGATCGACACGGAATCCACATAGAACTCCGCACCCCCACCTGATGAAACGAACTGAAGATTTCTGCCTAGATTATTGCTGCCAGGGGTGTAAGTAGCGCTCAGAGTTTCCCAGGCCCCGGTGCCAGTGGTGATTTTGTCAAAAGCGGCTACCCCAGGAACCTGCAGCTTGACCACACCGCTGACCGGATACACCCGTGCGGTGATGGTATATGTTTGATTAGCGATCAAATCCCAGGCGTTGCCCTGGATGCCATAACCCACACTTGTAGTCGCTACATGACGAGCGTGGTCGCCGCCATCCACTTTGGCGCTTAAGCGCTCATTAACGGCGGGGCTGCCGACGTTCGTCCAGTTACTATCGGCTTCCATGCTCCCATTGGTGATTAATTCCGTAGCACTGTTGGAAACCAGGATCATCGTCGGCTGACGCGAATTGGCGTCGTAAAGGTAGGTCGTCTTGCGCCCTTCTGCGTCGGTAGAATCTTTCAGCGTATCATTGGGATTGTAGCTGAACGCCGTTTGATTGTTGAGTGCATCCGTCACTTGGTCGAGACGTTTGCCATCTAAACCCCAAGCTAATTTTGTCGTATTGCCATTGGCATCTTTCTGGGAGGATGGGCGATAATCCAGATTGAGCCGCTGTTCGCGGGCATTGCCGAGCGCATCCTTTGGCCCCAGATAAACGCCTCCCGCAAACTGATGGGTGGTCAGGAATTGATCGGTAGAGGGGTCGATCACCTTTTCCGTCGTAACATTCTCCCCCTGCGGTTGGAAATCATAGCGTGTTGCGACCAATGGGCTTCCCGCACCCTGAATGCCGAGTTCTTGGGTCATATTTGCCAATACAGGATTGGTTTCAATGATCGACACGCCGTCTACATAGAATTCCGTGTTGGCCGCTACGCCGAGAAATTGAAGTTTATGATTTTGGGAGGTGGACGTTGGAATAACTGCCGGCATCGTTAGCGTTTGCCAGGAACCTATTGGGCTGGCAATAATTTGATCTGTGAACGCCGTCGTCCCCCCAACGGTCATTTTGACCGATCCGCTTCCACTGACCAGATAAATCTTGGCGGTAATGTTATAAGTTCGTCCTGCTATTAATTTCCAGGCATTTCCTTCGATTCCATGGCCGATGATCGTCGTCTTTACATAGCGTGCATAAGTTCCATTGTACTTTTGGACGCTGGAGCGTTGATTAATGGGCGTACCAACACTACTCCAATCGCTGTCCAGTTCCATATCCCCATTCTTGGCGAGCTGCGTGTCGTAACTATACGTAAGACGTTTGAGGGTCAGACTGCTATCCGGTGTGCCATCCCCACTCGTATCCACCGATGGCGAACGAACCTCGGTCAGAAAATTCAATAAGTTAGCCGCAGTCTCAGGCCCATCCTGACCATAATAATCGTAAACCCAGGACTTTCCGCGTACGTCAATCACTTGGCTTAACAGCGCCCCGGTGCCATTGGGCTTATCCGCAATATACGAAAACGTAATAAAATTCCCGTTGGGGGAAAGCGTATCCAATCCTGTGGCATTCTGATCTCCAACATACCGGAGTTTTCGTCGTGCAAAGGCATCGGGATGGGTGTCGCGGTTATAGGTGAATTGCAGCGCACGTCCATAACCGTCCTCTACCCGTTTCAGCCGCCCGTCCAAATCGGCCCCATCACTTGGTTTGTAATACTCGTATAGCCATTTCTCCCCGTTCGGCCAGGTACGCGAGAGCAAACGCTTGCTGCTGTTAAAAATATACGTCGATTGATCGGATGCCGTCAGGGTATAGCGTGCATCCGTGCTGCCCGGATTAACGTCAATCACCGAATTCGAGCCTGCATCGCCCGTGTATTGGTTGGAGGTGCCAACCTGAGTGAAATGGGCTTGGCTACCGTTTGGCAATCGAACAATGAGTTTACCTGACACACTATCGTCGATTAAGCTGTCATGGTTGTGCGTCCAACCTAACCCCATGCCCGTATATTGACCCAATTTACTTTGTCGGAAGGTACGGGTAAAAGCCAGCGATCCAGCGGGTGTGTTCAGGCTGAGGTCAGTGACTTCCTCACGTTTTTCGCCCTTGCGGATGCTGGTTGGAAAGGGAATGACATGCTCATCATCGCCAATGTAGCAAATTGGGCAATAGGATGAACCCTCGTGATTCGGCGCATTCAGAATTCCAGGTGATGACCAATTCGGGAAAAGAAGCTCACCTGACGGCTCAATCGAGAGTGCTTGGGAATTACTGCCATTTGCATTGATCCGATAGATCTTTGCATATGTCGAAGATAAATAGCCAGAAAATGCTATATACCCACCATCAGACGACCAAGTTGGGTAGTCGTCGTGCTCAGTGCCAGTCGATCCACTTGTTAGTGCAACTGGGCTAGTTGACCCGTCGCTATCTACAACGTATATTCTGCTTACAGCAGACCCTCCAGGTGGTTTTCGTTGAAAGGCGATTTTGGTACCGTCGGGTGACCAACTTGGGAAGGAGTCAATTTGGTCTGAAACGTCAGCAGTCAGAGGAACGGCTAAATTACCTGTCGGATCACCTGTGATTGCATCCATAATCCAGATGTTAATTCCTGTAGTGCCACCTGGAGCATTTCTTTGGAAGGCAATTTTAGTGCCATCCGGTGACCAAGCTGGCTGAGAGCCGTTATTTGTAAGTTGAACTGCGGTAACACCACCTATATTTTTGACATAAATACCTGTAGTAGTAAAAAAGGCAATCTTAGTGCTGTCAGGCGACCATGTAGGATGGAAGCCAACGTTATGAAATTGCGGTGGACTAACGGCACCAGCCGCAGGCATGATAAACAGGCCGCCCTGTTGTCCCGAGGATACATTATATCTTGCAAAAACAATTTGAGTCCGATCCGGTGACCAAGCAGGATGATAAGAGTAGTTGAAGCCACTAGAACTGGTCAGGGGGCTTGAAATAGCACCATCATCAGGATTTAGAGTACGAATTGTAACACTTTGAGCAAAAACGATTTTCTCAGAAGCCATAATTAAGTGCCTCTTTTATGGGATACTATCTCTGAGTGCTGTATCTCGAATCTGAGCGAGTCAGGGTGATATAAGGAATCGAGTGTATGACTTTCTTGTTTACGCCATTATCGTATCTTGGGCGGAAACCGGATTTGAATTCCATTGACAGATCATTCGCTATAATCAGGGAAAGGTTCTTTTCTGAAAATCGAACAACTGCTTATTTCTTTAGTGCTTCCTGTTCCGCAATCAACCACTCAATCAATGCCTGCTGCTTGAGGATAATGTTTCGTAAACCCTCTATGGTCGTTGCGCTGCTGATGTCCTGCTCACTGACTCGGTTCGCCTCAGCCTTAGATCGAGACTGTTCCAGGCTCACTGACTGTTCGGCCTTTGCCTGCTCTTGAGCGACTTGCTCCTGCAAATAGCGCTCCCACTCAGCGAGAACTTCCGCTTCCGTGGGAACAGTCGTTTTGGGATCCCGCCACTCGCCGATCACATCCAGCGTATGGCCGAAGTCGCCATCCCCACTCCAGTGGTACTCACTGGTTGGGCGCAGTCGTCCTAAAACCAGACGAATATCAACCTCTTGAATCTTCATTAGCCAACCCTTCTAAATTCAGCGACGGTGTAAATTTCTGTCCCAAACCCACCATCACGGCCAAAGCCATCCGTTGCCCGGCTGTTGGTGCAGCGATGTTGAATGACAAAAGTTTTAGGCGCAGAAATAGTGAAGCGACCGATAATAAGTGACGCTGTTACCGAGAAGTCTTGATTACTGGCAGCATCGATTGTGCCCAGAAGTGTCGTGATCCCCCCGTCAGTGATATTCTGTAAGCGGGCTTGGTGAGGGCCAACATAGGCTGCGGGGCAGCGGATAAAGCACTCATAGGTGCCCGGTTGTAGTTTCAACTCATTCACCAGCAAGGGAGGTACTTGGCTTGCATCTGGCCCCAGGATTGCCTGATTATTGGTGTCCATCACTTCTGTATTCAAAGTGCGCGTTTGCCACACTCCATTGGTGAAAGTGCCTCCAGCGCTTCCAGAAGCTTTTTGATCATGGATCAGGATGTAATCGGCGGCTGACCCACCGGCACCGCCTAATTGCCTTTCAACGCCACTGGAATCTTTCGCGTAGAGCGCTGGTACGCCCGCATTCAGCTTGGGATACATTTTTATAAAACCGGACGGCGGATTGATGGTTGGTGCGCTTGCAAAAACTTTTAGCTCTTGCGCATCCCCTAGATGAACGGTGCCTAGACCTGTGTGCAGTGCATAGTTATTCGTGCCTTGACTCAGGTCGGGTATCCGCACACCATAGAGATTAGATATTGTCCCATTATTGATCGGGGTCACCACTTCAAATGCTGCCGCATCGCTAATATTGCCCCCACTTGAGTTGGCAATCGCGCCTTCGATACCAGCGGCATTGCTCGCATAGGCATTGGTGCTGTTGCTCACTTTGCCCCGCACACCAACTTCGCGTGTCACCCGTTGCCCGCTTGTCCCTGTTTGGTTAATCGTCTCGAAATCTCCGGCTCGTAGCTCGGCACCTGATGGGTTGCCCGTATTATTATGCGTCAGCTTGGCACGAAAGGCCGTTTGGAGGGTACTCACCCCAGCACTGCCAAGCAGTTCCAATTCGACGACAGCCCAGTTGATGGCGTCGCTCAGAATATTGGTAATCCGTCCGAGTGAGTGAATACCTCGCTTGGGCTTGGTCGTTGAAGTCGAGTCGCGATGTGCCTCAATCAAGGCGTCAGGCGTTGCCCCTAAATCGTCACCGACCTCTAAGCGACCATTGTTTAATTTTAGGTCGCCATCCTTCGTTACCTGTGCCAAAACAGTAGCGGCGCTATCTTCCCATGTTTGCAGGGCATTGGTCTGCGGGTTATTCGCTTGAACGCGAAGCAGCTTAACATCAGCGCTGCCATCAACTAAAACATCATTGAAGGTGGTCATTATTTCTCCTGAGGGATCTCAATAAATTTTCTTCATTTCGTCGGGGAAGTTAGCTTTGCCGAATCGGGTCTGGGTAATCCCTAACCCTATGAACAGCATCCTTTGTAGGATGAGGTTTCGTTTGCAAAGCTGGAAGTGGAAAGAGAAAAATGAAATTGCCACAAAATCAATTATCATCAAAGCTCATCACTACTTATGCTAATGAAGCAGATGAAATATTAAATTGAATTACAACAATCCGTGTTCATAAAATTACCACTCAGATTTTATAGCAACTTTAGAAATTCTGCCAGACGCTTACCCTACGGAAATTATTAAGGAGCGGCACAAGCGTTTGCGCTCAACGAAGCGGTGGGTTTGATCGGTGAAGTCGGTAAAACGGCGCAATTGTTGGTGTAAATCCCGGTTTTCACAGTCTATTGCTTATACCGATGCGATGCGGGATGCCTTAATTTCAGCCGGTGATTAATTAACCGAAAACGGCCGTTTTCCCTATCGCTTTTCTAAACCGAAAAACGCTGATATAACGATAAGGATCGTGATACGAAATAGGGTTTTCGGTTGATTTTTATGTCCAAGCCTCACACCACTGCTTATTTGCGTGTCTCCACAGGCGAGCAAGACCTCGAAAAAAACAAGTTCGATATTCTCCATCTGGCGAATGAAAAAGGTCTGGGAAAAGTCACCTGGGTGGAGGAAACCATCTCCGGGCGCGTCTCCTGGAAGAAGCGCAAGATTGCCGCTGTCCTGGAAGGCGCACAGGCCGGGGATACCCTCATCGTCAGTGAGCTGTCCCGCCTGGGGCGTTCCATGCTCGAATGTATGGAAATCCTCGCCATTGCGGCTGAAAAGAAAATCAACGTCTACTCCGTCAAAGGCAACTGGCAGCTTGACGGTTCGATGCAGTCCAAGATCATGGCGATGGTCTTCTCCATGGCTGCCGAGATTGAACGCGAGTTGATCTCCCAGCGCACCAAAGAGGCACTGGCTGCCAAGAAAAAGGCCGGGATGAAGCTGGGGCGGCCAACCGGGCCGGGCAAGAGCAAGCTCGATGCCTACCGACCGGAGATTGAAGGTATGCTCAACAATGGCACAACGCAGAAATTCATTGCCGACCGCTATGGTACGACGGAAGCCAACCTCAGCCGATGGATGCGGACTCACGGTCTGAAGCGCAAGAAAAAGGGGAATTCCGCATGACCCAAGCGCATCCTGGAATGACCTGGCGCGACTACTATCGGCAGTTAACGCAGCGCCGCAGCGCTCCAAAATCTTTCCTCATCCGGGCCATGATCGCCCGCTCGAACCGCGTTTTGTGCCAGCTCACCGCGACGGCATCGAGACCCGTCCATACACTCGCTCATCGGAAAGGTTGAGGAAGGCAACCAGGTATGGTATAGCACACCCCAGCCTGACGAAGAAAATTAAACTCTGCCCCTCATGCCCAAAAACGCCTTCTTCGACACCCTTCTCTCCCTCAAAGACGGTCTGGATAGTTTCAGGCATGAGCGGGGCTATCTGATCGATCCAGAGAGTTCTGCGGCCAGTGAAATCGTCAGCCTGGAAACCGAAGCCATCGTCTCTCTCTATTTGGGCCACCAGAACGATATTCATGAACGGTTGGAACGTGCTTATAAAAAAGCGGCTGCCTGCCGCCTGATCGATACCGAGCAGGTCATCGCCGCCTATGCTCAACTCCTGCCTTCCCTCAAAGTCCCCCTCACTAACCGCATCTGGGCGGAGGAGGATTGTTGCTACAACCTCGGCTTGGAAGCCCATCTGAAAGAGCGCGATTATGTCACCATGATCGGGCTGCTGGTCCGTGAGCAAATGGACAAGCTGACCCATCAGGTGCAAGGTCTGCCGGAACCGATGGCGATCTCCTGAAACGCATCTTGTGGCTGGTTTTCGAGAGATTTTCTTTCAAGAGATCGTTTTGAGAGATCAGGGTGGGCGATTTTAAGGCAAAATTTGAGGCACAAGGCAGGCCGTCACAAAGGATCATTTTTGAGACACGATACACCGTCGATTTTCATAAAAATCCTGGGGCTGTATAATACCTTCTATAATTAAATAGAGAGGCATTGGAGATTTGTGGATGCCAACTATTCCAACCGCTTTTATTTCATTTTCGTGGGATAACGAAGATCATAAACAGTGGGTCAAGGAACTAGCAACCCAACTAAGATTTGATGGGGTTGATGTAAAACTAGACCAATGGGACGCCGTTCCCGGCGACCAACTTCCCAAATTCATGGAGACATCCATTCGTGACAATGAATATGTTCTCATCATCTGCACTCCTTCGTACAAAGCTAAGAGTGAGAACCGCACTGGGGGGGTAGGTTATGAGGGAGACATCATTACAGGTGATATTTTTGCAAACCAGAATAGACGAAAGTACATTCCTGTTCTGAAAGATGGGGATTGGAACAACGCAGTACCTATTTGGCTATCTAGTGTTCTTGGCATTGATCTCAGGGATACTCCGCCTGCCACAAATTATCAAGATTTGCTAGCGACGCTGAAAGGCCAAAGATCACATGCCCCGCCAATTGGGCAACAAACTGCTGCCCCAAAAACCGCGATTAGGACGCTTGTGACTGCTCCCTCAACAATCAAAGGTGCATGGGAAGACATTAAGATAATGGGCATTATTCTTGAAGAAGTGACTTCACCGAGGAATGACGGGACACGCGGAAGTGCTTTATACACTGTGCCGTTCCGCCTGTCACGTCGGCCATCGTCAGAATGGATTGAAGTTTTCGAGCATACCTGGAATCGTCCACCTGAATTCACCTCTATGCACAGACCCGGCATAGCCAGTGTCATCGGTGATAGAGTTATACTCGATGGCACACATATTGAAGAAGTCGAGAAATATCATCTCAAAACACTCAAACTTGCATTGAAAGTGACTAATCAAAAAATCGCTGAATACGAACACGCAAAAGCGGAGCAAGCTAAGGCAGAGAAAGAAAGAGAGCAAAAACATAAAGACAATATTAGGGATATTGCCAGCAGATTAGATTTTGATGATGACTAGCCTGCGCTCGATTATAGTCGGCTAAAAACGAACTTGTGTGATAACATTCGCAAATGGAGATCGTACTTGCACTGAGAGAGGTACTTCCGTTGTATTGCAAAAGAGGTGATGAACGGACTGGAAAAAAGAACCATCTGGATTGTTAGTTTTATCGCTATTTGCCTCAATCTGCCATTCCCCATTGTCTTCTTTAAGCGAATATACCAAAAGTGTTGCAGCCGTACTCATAAACATGGCGATTTGATAAGCTCTTTCAACACGCTCCACATCACTTGCGTCCGCATGAATGAAGCGATTTTTACCTAAATCGTCCACAACATCATAGTCCGTCCAGTCTAAAACGTGGTATCCAGCAGTCCGTGCCACTTCAACAGTGCGTTGCTGGGCTGCCTTGTTTTCGATACTCAAGCGGAACAAAATAAACGCATTTCTGGGAACATTAGGCGCATCGGGCGTAACAAATTGGTAATCGAGCGGAATAGACAAATGCGGAGTATCAGCAACCGCTTGAAGGTATCGTGTGATCCATAGCCAGCGAATTGCGTACCCCTCAACAATAGGTTTAATAACTTTTCCGATAATCTCGTTTCCCCAATGCGCGTGGAGACGGTGAGGCGGGAAATAAATGTGAAGCGCCTGAACATCACGCCAAGTCAAATTAGTCTCCTTATCGCAGCTATCGAGTCAACAACACTAATTGTACTGTGAGTTTCAATTGCAGCGAAAGTAATATTCACTGCCATGTAAATCCTAAAAGGACGTTTGCATTTTATAAAGCCGTTCATCGGTTAAAAATTGGACATTTACCCTTAATCAAAAGATGTAGTTTCCTCTTACGTTGTTCTTATAACAGGCAGATATAATTTATCTCTAAGGTAAAAAAGCTCAAGGCGCTGGTACGCATTGAAACGCTTTTGCAGGGGACATCATAGAGTAAGCTATATTTGCTCAATTTGTCTTTGGAATCATCCAATTGCAGGTAGTTAAACGCTTGGTCGGTCAATAATCCGAACCAGGCGTTTTTCATGAGTAGGGGGAAATAGCACAATGAGAAGCGAATACAAATCCTATAATCATCTCGACAGCTATGATCGAATGGACACAATTCTAGATGAGAGCGATAACGCATTTGAAGAGCTAAGTAGCATTCCTTCAGAGGATAAATTAACTTATTCAAATGGTTTTTACGTTAAGTGTTCTGCACTCTTTATCGACATACGTGGCTCGTCAAAATTGCCGCAAACACACAACAGACCCAAGTTAGCCAAACTCTACAGGGTATATATTTCTGAAGTAGTTGCAATTCTGAATGACAACGTGGACTGTAAAAGAATTGATATTGTTGGAGACGGCATATCATCCATTTTCGACACGCCCTCTACATGGGATATTGATAGAGTGTTTTCAACCGCTGCCCAAATCGCCTCGATGATCGACATCATGAATTTCAAATTTGAAAAGCGCGATATTACACAGGTTACAGTGGGGATTGGTATGGCCTGGGGTAGAGCTTTGATGATTAAAGCTGGCTACAAAGGGAGTGGCATAAATGATGTTGTTTGGATGGGGGATGTTGTCAACTTAGCAGCCAAGCTTTGCAGCTATGGCAACCAGACCTTTAATGATCGTCGGTTTATGGTTTCTGATGATTTTTATACTAATCTGGAAGAGGAGAATCAAAAACTCTTGCAACGAAATCAAACACGGGGATGTTATCACGGGAATGTAGTTAATCTCGCAATGAATCAGTGGCTAGAGGAGCAAAGAAATAAATCAAGGACTAATTTGCCTAACACCTATTGGCGTTAGGGTAATAAAGACAAAACAGTGAGTAACCCATCTGGAACCCCTAATAAGCCCACACTCGAATTCCTCTGGAAAACATACAGCTCTATCACTGACTGGATTAAATTCTCTGATGCGAAAGCTGCTGCTGTGCTTGCAGCCAATGGTGTAGTTGTAGGATTTGCCTTATCAAATGCCAGTACCATCAATAAACTTGTCAATAAACACGAAATCTTTCTACCCTTGGTGATTATTGGCAGCCTCGCGCTTTATGCTTCAACCATTTTCTGTTTATTGTGCCTTCTGCCGAAGCTTTCTGTCGGGGAATCTAGCTCCATTATTTTCTTCGCCCACATAGCCAAGAAGACAAAAACCAATTCCAAAGATTACAGGTTAGCAGTTGACACTGTATTCAGGGATAACGAGGAACTTAATCAGGTCAAAGACCAAATATGGGCTATTTCCAAAGTTGCAAAACGGAAATACTTCTTAGTAGGTTGGGGCATATGGTTATTCGCGGGAATGGTAATTATCACACTGGTATTCATAGCTGGTGCGATATTGATTGTTTAGATGCTTATTCCAACAGCTATGCTGTAATCAGGGCTGGGAGAGAACGAACGATTGCTACCGTCTCCATGCTTACACGCACGATACGCTCGATAAGATGAACGATATACTCCGGGTCGTCTAGGCGATTTGGGTCGCTGATGATACCGCTTGGTTTGTCAGTGCTGGCCTGATACTGGGCAATTATCCATTCCAGCGCGGAGCGATTGCCCAGACGGTAGTCGAACGCTTCGGGCGGGATACCAGATAGAGTAAGAGTATCGTTCATCTGCAACGCTGTTTTTTCGGAGATCAGCCGCATCTTTTCCACGCGCCAGGAGATCGGCTTGTCGTTTGTTACCCATTCAAGGCGGTATGGTTCGACTGTTTCATAATTTAGGTGGAGGTCAGCCAGCTTGTTTCCGGCTTCGGCAAATGCGCGGAAGTCCGGCGCGAATGGAATTCTCGGCAAGTCGCGATTCAAATTATTGGCGTAGCGTTCGCGGTACTCAGGATGATGGAGCAGCGCGTAGATGTAGTAAAAAATGTCCCATTTGATGATCGACTCGTCGCCATAACGGGCGCGGAATTGTGCCAGCGCCCAACCCGTGATATTTTCACGGCGGTTTGTGCCGTCCAGGTCATAGATGTAGAAGGGGAAGCATTGAGTTTGCCGTCCACCATAGTGAAGAGCAGGAATACAATTGGTTATTTGTGCTGAAAATGGTATTTGAGGTTCATTTACCACACATATCACGCAATTGTCCTTTTCACTTTCCAAGTCAGGGAATATACGCGGTAAAAAGCCTTGTCTTTGATTAAATATCTTATCAAAAAAGGCATATTGCTTGGTGAAAGGTCTATATATGGAGGTACGAATTTTTGATTCATCAAATGATGCGTATTCTTCCCGAACAAAAGTCTCTTTCAGTCTGCTACTCCACTTTATTTTTGCCTCATCATTGATAACAAAATTATCAATATTTTTTGGCTTTTTAGCTCGCTTCCAACGGTCTATCTCGCTATTGTATATTTCAATGGATTCCGTGATTTTCTTTCCTAAGTAGATAGGGTCAAAATTGTAAGCCCAATTATCTCGATTGGTATTTAAGCCCAATGAATATGTTTTAAAGAGTGTTCCAGCAATCTCGCCTTTTGTCTTTTTTATTTCTTTACTACCCATTGGTAAATAGCTTGCATATTCGTCAGCATTTTCGGGTACTAGCCAAGTGTGATTCACATCCGGTTGTAGTTCTTGCCATGCAACTGTGTTAAGTGCATTTTTTTTGCCATCTATTTCAACATGCTGGCGAAGAAATTCAAATTTCTCTTCCCGTGTCGAGCGCCAATCAACGGAGCTATAAAATAACTTATGTTCGGCGTGTTTGCGGTTGCGAACCAAGACTGCGATGGAAATCCCAACCATCGCTGCTAGGCCAAATACCGTATGCTTTTCACCTAGTGGAATGCCATCACGCATAGAATCTTTACGGATGTCACCTTTAAGGTCGATTATGTAAATTCGTGAAAAATCATCTAATAAATGTTTTCGCATTCCATCACAGATTTTTTTATCTATAAAGCCACTATTGCTTACAAAGCAGACAACCCCATCTTGATTGTTTAAGCGATCAGTTGCCCAGCGAAAAAACTTAATATATGGATCATCCAATTTACTCTTACTAGATGCCTTTGAGTCCTTGCTATAAGTCTCTTTAACTCGCTTGCCAATCACTTCATATTTTCGGTTTTTGTTATTGTCATTTTCATTTTGCTGCCCCACGTTGTATGGCGGATTGCCGATAATCACTGTAATCGGGGCGGCCTTCTGTCGTTCCACACGGGCGCTGTTTTTCTCTGTCAAGAACGCCAGCCTCATCTGCGACCCTTCAGCGAGTTCGAGCGTGTCCACGAAGCAGATACCCTCAAATGACTCGTACTCTCCGGTCAATTCGTGGTAGGCATGTTCGATATTCAGGGACGCGATGTAGTACGGCATTAACATCACTTCGTTGGCGAACAACTGCTCACGGTAAGCGCGTTTCAAGTCGCGCTTGGGAATACGTCGCAAAAGGTTAACGATGAAATTGCCCGTGCCAGTGCAAGGGTCAAGGATGTTCACACCAGGGTCGCCCAGGCTTTTGCCGAATTCGTCGCGTAACACTTCCTCGACGGCGGCGCACATAAAATCCACAATCGGCTGCGGGGTGTAGACAATGCCGTGCGTATCGGCCAATTTCACCGAATAGCCCTGGAAAAATCGCTCGTAGACGGTATCGAGAAAATGTTGCTTCTCACTGAAGTCGGCCAGCTCGTCGGCGGCGCGTTCGATGGCATCGTAGAATCTATCCAGCGCCCCTAAAAATTCGCGGTAGTTGAAATGCCTGCTGGTGAGGGCATCAATGACCTTCTCGATTTCAGCCGCGACAACGTTCTGGCGGGTGAAGCGCTCCATATCGAATACCCGCACGATCAGCCGCTCCGTGAGCATGTGCTGGATGAGCATCTCGTCCACTGCATCCTGGCTGATATTGGGGTTTAGCGCTGTCTGGCATAAGGTAAAGAAGTCGGCATAGGCTTTCTGGAAGCGCGAATTGCTCTTGTGCGCCTCTTTGACGCGCTCATTGAGTTGTCCGGCAATGTGCGGGATTTCGCCCTGGAAGTGCCGTACCGCCTCATCAAAGTCGCGGAAAGGCGGCATATCATAGCTATAGAAACGATTGAGCAATTCGGAAAGCTGCTCCGGCTGGTGCAGATTCGCCCGCATGATTTCGCGCCCGTCCTGGAACAACACGCCCTCGCGTGTGTCCTCGAAGATGGTGTTTTTGAGGGTATAGCCGCGCTCGATTTTCTTGCGGATTTCGGCAATCAGGTCGTCGGAGGTATCTTTCGCCTCCCAATAGCCGTGAGGGAGTTTGTACTGGTCACGCAGGACGCCATCGTACCGCACACCTTTATCACCGATACGTTCGCTGAGTTCGGCGACTAATGTCCAGTTCTTAATCCTGGCCGTATCGTTCAAAAGCATCTGAAATGCTTGGCGGACATTCCCCTCGTGGCGGGCGTCTTGGCTGTCGGCGGAGTGAAGCAGGGCGTAGTATTCACCGATTGCTCGGTCATTGGGTTTAACGGATTCTTGGGGCATTGAGGCTGCCTGAAAACTAGCCTTTACGTGTCCTCAATAATAACATGCTATTGAAAGTGCGGCGATTTACGGCAGGAGGCCGTGCAGTCGTATCTATTTCGTAACCGTCCTGTTGTTTATAAATCCCCCCAATTCAAGGGGGGTGAGTAGCAAATTAAACTTGAAAAATGGCAAGAAATGTCGTATGTTTGTAAGTAGGAAATGTCGTATTTTTGCAAAGCTAAACGACTGAATGAAAACAAAATGACAAAGCGTAAAACACTTGAGCAGAAAATCGCTGCCCGTATTGCCCGTAAACGCGATACCGTTCTCCTACGCAAAGATTTTGAGGATTTGGGCGGCTATGACCAAGTAGGACGCGCCCTGGGAAAGCTGATAGCTAAGGGCGAATTAATGAAAATCGGCTATGGCCTCTATGCTAAAACCAGACCTGAGCTTATCAACGGTAAGCGGTGGCCTCAAAAACCGCTTCCTACTTTGGCACGAGAAGCGCTCAATCGGTTGGGCGTAGAAACTGCCCCCTCCCGTGCAGAACAGGATTACAACGCGGGTAGATCAACGCAGGTTCCAACTGGCCGCCGGATTGCGGTTAAGGGACGTGTAAACCGCAAAATCGGGGTTGATGGGACTTATGTCAGTTACGAACACGCCGCCTGATCGCGATAGTATCGAAAGAACTGCCCTCGTTCGAGGCATCCTCGAATCGTATGTCCTCAAAGACTGGTACATCGTTCAAATCATCCGAATCATGGCTGGTATCAGCCATGATGGTTTCCCCTTAATTTTCACTGGGGGAACAGCGCTTTCTAAAGGACATCATCTTATTCAACGGTTTTCTGAGGATATAGATTTTCGGATAAACACCGCTCCAAAAGCAAATAGTGAGGGAGCACGGCGACATTTCAGAGATACTATTGTGGAAACTCTACGTGCTGCCGGATTTAAGATTGAAGATGACCAAATTGTCACCCGGAACGGATACCGCTTTTTTTCCATAGTCCTTAATTACGAATCCAACTTTTCCGCTGCCCCCACACTGCGACCACATATTAAGCTTGAATTCTTCACGGAAAAAGCACAATTACCTCCTGTGCCGTTGCCAATAGCCTCTTTTGTGAATGAGTTTAATAAACAAGCCCCTGAAGTACCTACAATTGATTGTATTCATCAAGTTGAAAGTGCGGCGGATAAACTAAGCGCTATTACGTGGAGAATCTCAGATCGTATTCGGGAAGAAGATGACGACGACGCTCGTACAATTGTGCGGCATATCCACGATCTGGCAATGCTCAAAGAGAGGGCGCTTGAGCATCCTGCCTTTGGCAGGCTTGCTGCCGCTGCCGTACAGCGTGACATTGGGCGGCCTAGAAACATTCCTTCCTTTGCGGATATGTCCTTACAGGAAAAATTCAATACGATGCTTTCCATCCTCGATCAGGACGCGGAATACCCTCGCGAGTATAGCGATTTCGTTGCAGCCATGTCCTACATGCGTGACGTTGCACCCCCGGATTTCGCGGCGGCCACAAAAGCTGTAAGAGAACTTGTAAAAATCGTTGGCGGTTAAATAGTCGTGTTTCTCGACTAAAAAAGGGGCAGTTGCCGGGGTCGTTCGGGAGGGGTGGCGGGTGGCGCTTTATCCTCCGGCTCGACCTGTTCTGCCTCCTGGACGGGTGGGAAAAGATGCCCATGATGCTCATAAAAGAGGGTGGCGGCGGGTGTCCACGCGGCCTCGAACCATTCCTGGCTTAACGTGTTTGCCCGTACCACCAGCGCCGGAATACCTTTGAACGTCAGTTGCAGATAGCACATATGATAACAAAGCGGGCTGATGTCGATGGCCTGCACCAGCATGTCCAGGGCGGGATTGTAGCCCTGCGCGGCCAGTACATCGGCGGCGGCGCCAGCACCATGCCCCCCGTTCCGGCGGCTGGCTCGTTGAGGGTAATATAGCCCTGCTTCTCGATGATCTCCCCGGCGTCGTGGAGCAGCATTTCAGCCATCATCCGGGCTACGGGCTGCGGGGTCATAAATTGCCCGTTCCGCGCATCAAGAACCTCTAAAATACTCGCCACACTGCCGAGAAAGTCCTGGCCGCCGTTGACCGCCTCCCATGCCATTGCCAGCAATTCAGGATAGGCGCGGACGGTATCTTTGTCCTGGTATGTGCCGACGATCTGCATGTAGCGGGCTTCCAGCACCTCGGCACGCTCCGGGTCGGCGGTTAGTTTGGCATAGGCGCAATAGACCATTTCGCAGAAATCGCGGAATTTTTCGTAAGTGGATTTGGAGCGGTCTAGCGCTTGCAGCCGCTTGATAAATGCCTTTGTTTCGGGTGTCTCCACTGTCACGGCTGCCTGGAACGGGGTTTGTTGAAAAGGGCAGCGCTGCCACGCTTCGCAAGACGAAATCGGCGATTTCGTCTTGCGGCACAGATATTTCTGTACCGCAAGACGGGGAATTGGGTCAACCCCTTATCGGCAGGTTTTCCTTTTCAGCGGTTTCATATTCTCTGTACCCGTATTTCTGGGCTAGATCGGTTAGGCTGCCTTTGCTCTGCCGGGTCTTGCGCCAGTTTTTGGGCTTGTAGTACCAGCACTTGCGCTCCTGATGCCATTGCAGGCCAGCCGCCTTTAATGCGTCCTTGTTCTGTTTCGTCTCTCCCGAAACCCATAGCCAATAGCCGATAAGCGCAATATGCAACCCACGCAGTTTGAGTAATTCAAGCAGCTTATTCATAAGCTCCTCTTCAATGTTTGCCATGTAATGATAGGGTTTATCACCGGATTTTTTCCCGTCGCAGGCTTTTAATGCCTCCTGGTACTGCCGATTGATTTCTTTCATGATTTCCGCGTCTCCGCCTTTATCCGGGTGGTGCTGCATGGCAAGGCTGCGGAATTTCGCTTTAATGGCTTCGACGCTGTTAAGGTCTGCAAAGTAGGTAAACATTGGCTCTTTCCTTCGGGTTGGGGTTGAAAAAATTCAACCCCTGCCACTCTGGCGAAGAGCGGGGTAGCAAGGTCAAGGGGAGGGGAATCACCCGGCTTGCACGGAGCGGCTTGTCCGCCGTAGCTTTAGCGAAGGTGGCAGCGGAGGAAGGTTGGGGACACCCCTTGACGGCGCGAGGGCAGCGCCCTTAGCATCTTTTAAAAAGGGAGGGGCAATTTATTGATGTTTGCTTCGATGAAAGCTTTAAGCTGTTCCGGGGATATGGGGCCGATAGCATCATGACTTAAATAACCTAATATTTCTTCGAACATCTGATTTGCAAAAACATAATCATTAGAAGGGGAAACAAAACGGATATGTGGATAACCTGACCCTCTAATCACCTCCTCTTTAGTATCCCCATTTTGAGAAAAATTGCCGGAACTTTGGAATGTGTACCAGCTTAAAACTAGCAGTTTGTCATCGATTGACATAGCCTTATAGCTAGCGCGGTATTTATTTAAATAAAGTTTGAAATCAACGTCTTTGTATTGTTGGGAAATTGCAGATAATTTCGAGAGAAATGGAAATAAATCTGCTTTCCCTTCCCATCCCCGCCACGTTTTGATTGAAGGTTCAGGATACTGCAAATAAAGTGTAATTTTCTTAAAATGTTTAAATAAATCAGTAACCATTTCAACTTCATGAAATCCGCTAAACAATACAAGGGTTACTTTTTCCGTAGCCGTATTATCCTCTCGATAGCTTTTCAGAATTTCTTGTAGATTTTCTTTCGTCAGCTTATGTTGTGAATTATGCCATGTCTCTTTGGTTTGCCTCTCGATAAACCATAAATAGGCTGCGATATAGACGACAGAATATGCAATTGGAAAATCAACCCCAACACTCACAGTCAACCACTTACCAAAGGGTGGGATAATCCAAATAATAATAAGAAAAACCGTCAAAATTGCTTTGATTGGGTCCCAATATTTTATAAGTTGCTTGCGAGGCCATGCCAGGAGGTCTACACCCAGGATTTCCATTTTGTCCTTTTGCCCCTTAATACCTTAAAAAATAAGGATTATTACTTTTTAATACACTATATTTTACACCGTTTTTGGGATATTTCTATTTTATATAATTATAAGTAAAGTTATTAATTATGCTTGTTCAAAAGAGCTTTTTCCTATAAACAATGAATACCCAAATTAATTCTGAGAGATAGTAATGGTAGAGAAAAGAGAGAAAAGTTCGCTAGCCCAAGCTGCACAGACAGCGCTTCAAAATTATTTTGAAAATCCTACCGATGAACTATTATTGGTTCTCCATGAGCAATTAAAGGCTTTATATCAAGTTGATGAGATCAAAGAAAAGCCTATAAATTTAGCCCAAACTCCGCAGATGGCGCTTCAAAATTATTTTGAAAATCCTACCGATGAACTATTATTGGTTCTCCATGAGCAATTAAAGGCTTTTGAGCAAGAAAAGCGTACAAAATCATTTTCAGAAAGACACAAAGATCAAGACTCAGTTATAAGCCGATAAGGGCTTTATTCACTCGTTCCGTATCCATCCCATTGCCCCCAAATCAGGCGAATAACCTGTAAACACAAATTGTAATAATGGCAGGAGCGAAATTATAGTGACTCTTGCACGCCAATACAAACGATTAGGGGTCAAATGGGCAAAGCTGAATTTCTCGACGTTTCAAGCAGATTGCGGTTCAATCCATGCTCTCTGCGCCGGGGAATAGATTAACCCTACCTCACTCAGAATCGCTTTTAAACGCACAATAGGCTGTGTTTCGAACAGTTCCGCCGCTGTGCCTTCCGGCAGGCCATAGAGGGCTGCCAGGGCATCTTGGAGCGCGATTTTCATGTACCTGTGATTCATCGTCCGGCACGAGGTCGAGCAGAAGCGGGAGCGCCGGGTTTTCGCCCAAAATCCGCCCCCGCAGTGGTCGCAGACTGTAACGACTAGCGGTGTGGCCGCTGGCCGGGGTTTTTTCGTGTCCTGGCGCTGTTTGCGCTTGCGGTAGGCTGCCTGCCTGCACTTGTTCGAGCAGTGTTTCTGGTCGATTTTCCGGGGCTGGAACGCCTTTTTGCAGTGGTCGCATTTGTGTGCTGGTTGGTTCATGCCTCATGCTCCTGGTGTAACGCAATTAATCTACCCCTGCGTAACAACCCGTTTCGTAAACCCTGGTGGGTTTATTGGCTTATTCTTAGGCTTATGCTATTGATACTCCCTTATTCTATCACTGTCGGTTTTATGTCGCTAGTAGCCGGAAGTAAACGCAAGTGTGGCACTAAGTGCCAGTTGCACTAAGTGTCTGTCGGATAGTATCGAATTCATCTCGCTTATGGTATTTGCCTGGGCTTCGGAATGTGTGCGCCCGCAAGCCCCCAAGTTGCTGTTTTGCGGTACACTTATTGGATGAACGAAAACACCTACACCACCAAAGATATAGCGGCGATTTTCAAAGTCAGTCATCAGGCGGTCAAAACCTGGGCGCGGGAATTTGCCCTTTACCTCTCCCCTTCGGCGCAACCGGAATCGGGCAAGCGGCGGATATTCACCGATGATGATGTGAGGGTCTTTGCCCTGGTGCGGGAATACACTCAGCGGGGATATAACTTTGTGGATGCTCACCTTGCTCTGAAGGCTGGGCAGCGGGGTGACATTCCCGATACTGCATCAGAAATTACCCCTACTCCCCCTCCTCAGCTCATTATCGCGCTGCGACAGGAAATCGCCTTCGTCAATCAACGCCTCTCTGAGGAAAAAGCGCGTGGTGATGAAACAGTCGGGCAAGTGAAGCTGCTCGAAAAACTCCTCGATCAGAAAGAGCATCTCGTCCGGTCACTGTACGAAGAAATTGGGCAGCTCAAGGCAAAACTGCCGCCGGGTGGCTAAGGGTTCTTTATCGTTCTTCGCGAATCCTAATCCGCAAAATTGGCGTTCTATGGCCGTTTCTGGCGGTTCTCGCCGGGTACTCCCTCCCCTTGCGCCGCCAGAAACACCGTTTCGCATAGTCTAAGCCCACACCCCTTATAACACCTCTGGTGCGCCCCTAAAAACTTCGAAAATGATTAATCACTCTTTTTGTGGGCTGCAAAAATGTCTCGCTTTTTAGCCCATAAAATCATTCCGTCGCGCCCTCCAATAGCCCTGCTCGGCTACTCCCTCAGTAGCGAAAAAACCCTCTTCCCGCTTTGGCTTCTCCCGCTCCGCCGGATGCGTGATCGGTTGCTTCTCGGCGGTGTATTCAAACACCCCACGCTTGCTCTTCGGGTGGACTCCCAGATACACATACACCCTGCGATTCACGTCACCCAGAAGTCCCTTGCGGAATTTCAGGCTGCGATGGCGGGCTTTCAGTTTCTTCGGGCTTTGGTAATACCGCCTGTTTTGCCCGCCGCTCTTAGTATCAGCAGGATTGTCGGTACTACG
>JALHRK010000010.1 GCA_022841505.1 Saprospiraceae bacterium
CCCCGAACCCATTCGTTCAGGACCTGACGGTTGGCTTCGAACTCCCGGAAAGTGCAACGGTCGCCGCCGATTTGTTCGACCTGACGGGCCGCATCGTGGCTTCCGAAACCTGGTCGGCGCCGATAGGCCGTTCTGCTCAGCATTGGTCGCTTCCGGGACTTGCGCCGGGTATGTATTTACTGCGTTTGCGGGCGAATGGCGCGCAGGCGGTTATTCGCGTCGTTAAATCGTAGAGCGATGCTCTACGTGAAGGATGGCGCCCTTACAGGGCTTGTAGCTAATAGCCCTGTAAGGGCGCCATCTACCGGAGCATGGGGCATCGCCCTATGCGACCATACGCGACATGCGAAATACGACATGCGACCATGCGACCATACGACCAAACGACATTATCGGACATTTCAAGACATCATCGGCCATTTTAAGCCACGATGCAACAAGGCATCCCTCTATGCAATATTTTTGCAAAAAAGAGCGCCATGCCACAGTCGCTGACCAAAGTATACGTACACCTCGTATTCAGCACCAAAAGATGAATTTCGAGCCTATTTGCACAAATACCAGATCGAATACGACGAGCGCTATGTTTGGGATTGAAGGGTTTGTTCCCCCTCAAAAGCCGCTTTCAACACCCCAATATCCAATTTTTTCATTTGCATCATAGCCTCCATCACCCGCTGGGATTTGGCTGCATCCGGACTTCCAAGCATTTGACTCAACACCGGCGGCACCACCTGCCACGACACGCCAAATTTGTCTTTCAGCCAGCCGCACATGCTTTCTGCACCGCCGTCAGCCGTCAATTTATTCCAATAATAATCTATCTCTGCCTGCGTATCGCAATTGATGACAAACGACAAGGCTTCATTAAACTGGAATGCATGCGGCATAGCGCTGTCCATAGCCATAAAAACTTGACCGTCAAGCTTAAACTGGGCGTGTTTTATGGTGCCATCCGGATCTGAGTCTTCCGGTCCGTACCGCAGAATTCCAGAAACGGAGGAGTCTTTGAAGAGAGAAGTGTAAAAATTGATCGCTTCTTCCGCCTTGCCTTGTTGTTCGCCGGTAAACATCAACGTTGGGGTAAATTTTTGCCCCACATCCGCTATTTTTCCAAAGGAAATCTGCCAGGAAACGCCATATCGGTCGTTCAACCAACCGTATTTTTCGCTCCACTCGTACTTGTCGTACGGCATCATCACTTCGCCGTCCTTCAGCAACGCCGCCCACACAGCATCCGCCTCTGCTTCGGTTTCGCAGACGACAAAAAAGGAAATGGAAGGATTGAGTTTAAACATTGGCCCCCCATTTAGCGCCGCAAAATGCTGTCCGCCAAGCGTAAACCCAACCGTCAGCACAGCATCGCCATTGCGAACCACCTGATTCATTGCCGAATCGGCAAAAATGGAGGTATACAGCTTTACCGCTTCTTCTGCCTGGCGGTCGAACCAAAGGAATGGCGTAATTTTTTCCCCCTCTGCCAAGGATTTAACCTTTGCCAGCGCGATCGGAAATTTATCCTTGAAGTAATCCTCAAAATTGTCATCGGCGTCCATTTCAACAACCAATGAGGTGCCTCCGTTTTTTTCCTCCAGCGTATAGTTTTCCAACGCGCCCGACCAACCATGCGTTTTTGCCGTTTCAAAATCTTCCACGCCATCCTTGATCTCACCAAGGTGTTCAAAGGACATGAACTGGTTGGGAATCAGTCGGGCAATGCGGCTGGTCATGCCATTACCGCTACCATCGCCGAACAATATTTTGCTACCCTCCTGCCAATCGCTTTCGGCGCAGGAACCTTCGTGAAAAACGGTCGTCCAGGCGCGGTAGGATAAGTCGTTCCAAAGGGTACTCCATACGCGGGAAGCAGGAGCGTTGATTTGGGTTGAGAAATTAATTTTTTTCATTGTTGAGTGATTTGTAGAAAAAGTAGTCGGGTGATTTCTTGGTGGCTAATGTCTGTTAGTCGAGTGTCTGTTCTTTAGAGTTCGAGAGCAAGGCATATTTTGCCCCAAAAACGGGAGTCCCGCCCGCCGGACGGGATGACCGGTTTTGGGGCAAAATATAACGCAGCTATCGGACTATAAAGACAGACACTATTTATTCCCCCAGCAATTCTATTTTTTTTGCATACGCAGCCCCGGTTTCCAAAACGGCTTCCACATCAATTTCGCCATTTTTTGAAGCGATGCGCATCACCTTATCGCAATCTTCGAGGTCAAAGGTGATGCGGTATCCGGAGAGGTGTTCCAGAATTTTGATGGTCATGGCCATGCCCTCAGCAGGGTTCTGAATATCCGTTTTGAAAACTTCAACCGTCATAGTCGGCATTCTTTTTAAGCAGATGGCGGCACTGCGTTTTCGTCCATGTACACAACTTCCCACTGGTGCCCGTCGAGGTCGGCGAAACTGTGGTAGTACATCCAGCCGTAGTCTATCACTTCTGCATAAAGCGTGCCACCCGCTTCAACAGCTTTGCGCACCATGTCGTCTACAGCTTCGCGGTTTTCGGCGTCTATGGCAATGATGACTTCCGTGGTTTTGTGTGCATCGGCGACGGCCTTTTTGGTAAACTCCTGAAACCGCGTGTCCACCATTAACATGGCGAATATGTTTTCCCCAATGATCATGCAGGTTGCGGTTTCGTCTGTGAATTGCGGATTAAACGTAAAACCCAGATGGGTAAAGAATTCGATCGATTTTTGCAAGTCTTTAACCGGCAGGTTGACAAAAATTTTGGTTGCCATTGTTTAAATAATTTGTTTTATAAAAGCATAACGCAAAGATACAACCTTGCCATCAAGAAGTGTGCGTGTTGATAACGACAGGCTTGGGGGGGATTTGCGACAAACTTTTTGTTTTATTTACACATGCCAGTGTCCGTTCATTAGAGGGGTGTCTGCTCTTTAGCGTTCGAGAGCAAGGCGTGCGAAGGGCCGTTTCGACTTCGCTCAACGTCCATTCGTTTCGACTTCGCTCAATGGCCGCTCGTTGAGCGAAGTCGAAATGAACGCAGCTATCGGACTTTAAAGACAGACACTAGTTTGCAAAAATCATTCTTCTGGTACCGGCCAACTTCCCATCAACCACCAGGCTGTAAGCATAGACGCCCGTAGTATTATACCCATGCTCATAAACCACCTCATTCATCCCCGTTTTGAAGGACAGTTTTTCACTCCACAGGACCTTCCCGTTCATATCCGAAACGTTTAAAATGGCCTCCTGGAAGGATATTTCAGGGTCTACCCAAAAAGAAATAATTGTGGCCTCATCGAACGGGTTTGGGCGGTTTTGGAGCAATTCCACAGTGGGTAATGCTTCCTGTTCCGGCTCGTCGGTATCGGATACGAGCCCAGGCAGCACTTCCCTTGAAAAAAGGCTTTCAATGCCGTTCTCATCCACCGATGCCACGCTGACATAAAAGGTAAATTCGGGCTGTGGAAAAACAAAATGCGTGTCAAGCGACGTATAAATGGTGTCAAAATCATTGCTGGAAGAGCGCACGAAAATCCGGTAATGTCCGTAATCGAGTGGGTCTGTAATGTCCACAATGGCAACCTCGCCATTCCTGACCACCTGAAAATCAGGCGTTACCGGCCCAATTGCTGCCATGGCGCCCGCGACGCCGTTGATAACCGTATTTCTCGACAAATAATTGAAATCCACAAAAAAAGAATCCAGCACCGAGTCGCCGTCCGTGTCCACACCGAGGATGTCATCGGAAGTATGCTGCCGGTCGTGGTAGCTGGCACTGGAAACATTGGCGTTGCCGTGTTCGTTGGCGGAAGTGAACCGCATGGCTGCAAAACCCTGCTCCCGGAAAGGGATGTGGTCGCCGCCCCGCCCGGTGCGGTCTTCGGCAGACATGATGGTGACCAGCATCGGTACGGCTGCCAAATCCCGCACCTCTTCTATGTATTCCAGTTTGATAAACCGGGACAATTGTTTGTTTCTTGAATTAAAACCGCCAGCCGAAAACAACCTGACTTGCGTACTGTCTATATGGTTAAAACCCGGGCAGGACGGCGCGGAAGAGGTTTGGCCGCAAACAATTCCACCGACGATGTCGTTATTGAACACCGCCCGAAGCGGGATGTCTTTGATGTTGGAATAGGTTGCAAATGCTTCTGCACCGTGAAGGCCCTGTTCTTCGCCAATCGTGGCCATAAAAACGATGGTGCGGTCGAAAGCCAACTGGCTCATCACCCGGGCCAGTTCAATGACGAGCGCTACGCCGCTGCCGTTGTCCTCCATGCCGTGCGCTTCGCAAGTGATGTCGCATTCGCCTGCACAACGGCTGTCTAAATGCGCCTCAATCAGCACCACGCCGTGCGCTGAAGTGTCAATGCCGGGCAGCACCGCGAAGACGTTCCGGTGTTGCAATACCCCGCAAATATTGAGGTTAAACTGAAGGTAAGACGGGAGGAGCCGGCCTTCGTTCTGGGCGCTGATTTCCGAAAACTTCTGATGCACCCAACGCCGTGCAGCCCCGATCCCCGTTACGTTTGAGACCGTGTCCGCTCCGGTATTCCGGTTCTCGAACGTGCTCATTTTTAACAAATACGTCTTCATGGAATCCGGCGAAACACCATTGAGAATGGCTGAAACCAAATCATCGGGATGGTTCACCACAACCGAAGGCAGGTATGTGGCCGGATCGTAATTCCCAAGCAAAACCTGTTCCGCTACCGGGTTGGTGGAAAGGATGTTAGATTGGGCGGCAAGCCAACAATTTGCGAGGATAAAGCAGCAGCAGGTAAACAGGCTTTTCATGGAAAGGCAATTTTGATGAGGAACAAACTTAGGAAATTATGACCATCGAATGATCTCATTTGCCGGAATCTTCCTCTTCGAGATGTTGGAGCCCAGGAAAGAACGAAGGCTAAGACACCTTTCCACTCAGCGCTTCCTGCTCAAGCATTCACGCCTCCTCCCCAAAATCCATCAAAAACCTCGTCCCCTTCCCCGTTTCACTTTCCACCCTCAGCCCGATCCCCTGCACATCCGCCAATTTTTTTGCAATAGACAACCCAAGTCCCGTACCCGGAATTTTGGCGTTCCTGGAAGTGTCGGTGCGGTAAAAGCGGTCGAACAGGTAAGGCAGGTGTGCTGCAGCAATACCGGGGCCGTCGTCGGCTAAGGCGAGGGTTTGGGTGGCAGCGTTCCAGGAAAGGTTAACCTTGCCGCCGGTTGAGCCATATTTCAGCGCATTGCTGAGCAAATTGCCCGCGATGAGTTCCAGCAATCCGGCATCGGCAGTGACGACGGTTTCCGGGGAGATATTCAGATCCACAGCCACTTGTTTTTCGGTCAGCAGCGGTTGCCATTTTTCTAAAAAAGCCATAAAAAACCGTTGTAAAGCTACCGGTTCCTTATTGGGCAGTACCCTCCCCGATTCTAAGCGCGACAACTGGAGGAGTTGTTCCAGCATCCGGTTCATGCGGTCGGTTTCCAGCAGTACCTGCTCGATTTTTTGTTCGTACTGTTCCGGTTCCCGTTGTTTCCGGAGCAGCACTTCGAGCGTGCCGCGGATGCCGGCGAGGGGCGTGCGCAATTCGTGGGAGATGTCCTCCGTAATTTGTTTTTCGCGTTCCATGCTGGTTTCAACGCGGTGCAGGAGGTCGTTGATGGTGGCGGCCAATTTGTAAATTTCGTCGCGGTGCGGCGGCAAAGGCAGGCGTGTGCCGATGCTGCGGTCGTCAATTTGGGTGGCGGTTCGGATCAACTGGTGGATTGGCGCAATGCCCCGCGCAGCCGCAAAAGACGACGCCCAATAAAAAATCAGGGTCAGCAAAGGAAATGCAATCAACAACGTCAATCTCAGGTTTTTCAAAACCAACGCCGATTCTACCTGCGACACCCCCACGCTCAAATGTCCAATGACTTTTCCCGAACGGTTTAAAATTGGAAATTGCCCCAAACGGATACGCTCGTTGTTGAATTCGTGGTCAAAAAAAGCGACACGTGTCAGCGACTGATCGAACTTCAGCCGGTCTTCCTTCATATTCGCCGATTGAAAAACCAGCTTGCCGGTTGCGTCTGTGACTTGCAGAAAGGTAGGATTCACTTCCACCTGTTTGTGTTCTTTTTCATCCAATTCCGGGCTGTGGCGCATCGAAATTGAGTCTCCTTCGAGGTTCATGCTTTTAAAAACATCCGCTTTTTCCTTGCGGATGTCATCGTCTAAATGCTTGTACGCCGTCAGATAAACCACCAAGTACAATGCCACAAAAACCAGTAAGGTGCTGGTAGCAGCAGCAACGGTATTGAAAAACGCGATGCGGTTTTTGAATTTCAAAGTCATGCGTCGTCGTCGTTGATGCGGTAACCAATGCCCCGAATGGTGGTGATGAACGAGGTTTCCGCGCCCGAGTCTTCTAATTTTTTGCGCAAAAAATTGATGTACACGTCAATCACTGCCGTACTGTGGTCAAAATTGATGTCCCAAACTTTTTCGATGATGCGGGTGCGGCGGCAAACCCGGCCTTTATTGCGCAGCAGGTATTCCAGCAGCGCGAACTCTTTTTGGGTGAGCTCCACCGCTTCTCCGTTTTTGGTCACGCGGTGGGTATCGAGGTTCATTTCGATGTTTTTGTGTCGAAAAACGGTTTGTTCGCCGCTTTTGCTGCGTAGCAATACGCGGATACGCGCCAGCATTTCTTCAAAGGAGAATGGCTTCCGAATGAAATCGTTCGCGCCGGTTTCCAACGCAAACACGGCATCGTCCACCGTGTCTTTTGCCGTCAAAAAAATGATGGGCAATTGTTGATTTTCTTTGCGGATGGCGCGGCAAATCTCAATGCCGCTCAGACCGGGCAACATCCAGTCGAGCAGCAGCAGGTCGTACTCTTCCAAATTGTTGAGTGCGATTTCCAGGCCTTTTTTGCCATTGTCCGCCACATCCACCGCAAATCCTTCTTCTTCGAGTCCCTCTTTGATGAAGTTTGCGATGGATGTTTCGTCTTCAATTAATAAGATTCTCATAAGCTAATCGTCGTCGTCTACACCTTCGCCAGCTTCTCCCCCACCGTTTTCCATTCCTGCTTGTGCGGTAGCGCCGCTGCGGATCTCTGTATGACGGATTTGACCGCCCAGATAACCCGTGCGCGCCATCAACCCGAAAGTAACCAAACTTAATGCAAAGGCCGAGCCAATGAGTATTTTTTTAGAGTTTTCTCCTTTAAATCCTGCAAAAAGGGCGATTAAAGACAATAAGCCCAGCGCTTCCATGACCCAAAGTGCGAGTTCAGCAGCTTCTTCGTGTTGTTCGATCAGCACTTCCGAAACGCCGGCCAGCCCTTCTACGCTTTCTTCTGCAGGTTCGCCGGTCAGGAAAACCGGAATGGCAATTAGGGCCATGATGAACCAGTTCCATAATGCTGCTTTTTTGGTGGGTTCGGATTTCGTGAGGTACCCGTAGGCCATAACGCCCGTCCCAAGAATGGTTCCAATGATGGGAAAGTGATTGAGGATCAAATGCAAATGCGTGCTGTCCATTTTGCTGAGTTTTAATATTAAATAATTAGTGCAAAGTTGGTGGCCCGCAGGTTATAGGAGACTTTGGGTTTTCTTAAAATTGGCTAAAAACGAGCGTTCGGGCATTTACTATTGCCGTTTCCCACCTTTGTAAGAAATAAGGCGGACTAAAGCCCGCGAAACAAGTGGCGCCGTACCTTGTTTCGCGGGCTTTAGTCCGCCGTTCTTAAATAAATGCCTGAATTCACGTTAGAAATCAATCCCAAAAAATAAAAAAATTTCCCCCGCCTTCCCCTATTTTTGCTGAATAACACACCTCAACCTGATTCCACCATGACAAAAGTACTGCAAGCACATTTTCCGGCTGCTGCCGACATTCCATCGGAAGTACGCCTGGCCGAGCCGTATCACCTGAGCGATTATTTGGTCGGCGGTGAAATTGTCCGCTGGAAAGGGGACGTACAGCAGGTGCATTCGCCCATTTATGTGCGCAACGGAGAGGCGTTCGAGCCGCAACACCTTGGCTCCTACCCGCTCATCGGCGAAAAAGAAGCCCTCGAAGCCCTGGATTCCGCCGTGCAAGCCTACAACAACGGGCGCGGCGTGTGGCCCACAATGTCGGTGGAAGACCGCATCCGCAGCATGGAAGCTTTTACCAAAATGATGGTGGAGCAACGCAACGCAGTGGTCAAACTGCTCATGTGGGAAATCGGCAAAAGCTTAGCCGATTCGGAAAAGGAATTCGACCGCACGGTAGAGTACATTTACGCCACCATTGACGAGTTAAAAAAACTGGACCGCAGCGGCAGTACCTTCCTCATTGAACAAGGCATCATCGGTCAGATCAGGCGTTCGCCAATGGGCATTGTCCTGTGCATGGGGCCTTTCAACTACCCGCTCAACGAAACCTTCACGCTGCTGATTCCGGCCCTCATCATGGGCAATGTCTTGCTGTTCAAGCCGCCGCGCCAGGGCATTCTGCTGCACGGTTTGTTTCAGGAGGCTTTCCGCCAATGCTTCCCGAAAGGCGCCATCAATTTCCTGTTTGGCCGCGGCTCGGTGGTCATCCCGCCCATCATGGAATCGGGAAAAGTGGACGTGCTGACGCTGATCGGGTCTTCGCGCATGGCCGACCGCCTCCAAAAATCGCACCCGAAAGTCAACCGCCTGCGTTCAGTATTGGGTTTGGATGCCAAAAATGCGGCCATCGTACTGGAAAATGCAGACTTAGAGATTGCCGTAAAAGAAATCATCCTCGGCGCCTTGTCTTTTAACGGGCAGCGATGTACCGCCATCAAAATCGTGTGGGCGCACCGCGCTATTGTGGATGCACTGGTGGCGCAGCTTTCCAAAGCCGTCGCGGATCTCAAACTGGGTATGCCCTGGGATAAGGGGGTGCAAATCACGCCGGTAGCAGAGCCAGAAAAACCGGCCTATCTCCAGGAAGTCATTGTAGATGCAACGCGCAAAGGGGCCACCGTAGTCAATGAAGGCGGCGGTGAGCAATACGCCTCGTTCGTTTTTCCGGCGATTGTCTACCCCGTAAAACCCACCATGACCCTTTACCGGGAGGAACAATTCGGGCCGGTGATCCCGATTGCGGTTTTTGAAGACCTGGAAGAGCCATTGCAATACCTGATTGACAGCGACCACGGCCAGCAGGTTTCGATTTTTGGAACGGATGCAACCCAAATTGCGAGCCTGATTGACCCATTGGTGAACCAGGTGACCCGCGTCAACATCAACGCGCAATGCCAGCGCGGCCCGGATACCTTCCCGTTTTCGGGGCGGAAAGACTCTGCGCAGGGCACGCTTTCGGTGCTGGACGCCATCCGGTCCTTTTCCATCCGGTCGGTAGTCGCCACCAAAGACCGGGCCGACAACAAGGTGCTGCTCAATGAGATTGTGAAGGAGGATTTGTCCAATTTTTTGTCTACGAGGTTTATTTTTTGACGGGGTAGTGACCGGGTGACTTCGAGTCACCCGGTCCCTTTCAAAATAGGGGTAGGATGCAACCAAAAGCATCCTATCCTATGTCTAATGATTTTTGAAACCAACCTACTACCTTCAACCTTTATGCAAACAAGTCTCCCAACCGCCCCCGAAAACCGCCTCCAACTCGTAGACGCCCTGCGCGGCTTTTCCCTGGCCGGCATCGCCATCGTGCATTTCATGGAACAATATTTAGCGGGCCCGGCGCCGGAAAGTGTGGGCAACTTCACCCAGCAAAACACAGTGGATCTTGTGCTCGAAGTCATTACCCAGGTTTTGATCCGCGGCAAATTTTTTGCACTGTTTTCTTTTTTGTTCGGACTCAGTTTTTCACTGCAAATGGACCGTACGCAGGCCCGAACCGGTCAGGATTTCAGCCTGCGGTTTGCCTGGCGGCTGTTGGTCTTATTCGCAATCGGATTATTCCACCAGTGCTTTTACCGCGGCGATATCCTCACGGTTTTTGCGATGCTGGGTTTTCCGTTACTCCTTTTTTATCGGGTTCCTGACCGCTGGGTGGGGATTATAGCAGCTTTGTTGTTATTGGGGCTCCCGCGATTGATCATCCAACTCAGCGGCGGCGGCATGATGGAATCGTCGCCCGAAAACGACCTGCATTATTGGAATACCGTCAAAACCGGCACTTTTTCTGAAATAGCCTGGCTGAACAGTTGGGATGGGTTTTGGCAAAAAATGGAGTTTCAGTTTGGTTTATTTTCGCGGGGTTATCAAAGTTTTGGATGGTTCCTGTTCGGCTTGCTTGCTGGTCGCTTGCGGTTGTTTGAGTTTGCGGAAGCTTACCGGCCGGTCTGGCGGAAATTGCTGCGCTATGGGCTTTTTACGTTCCTCGGACTGATTGCTGCTGCGGCCGTGACTTTTGGCCTTTTCGGCAAACAAATTCCTGAATCGCTGGCCAGTTTCCTCGGCATCAGCTTTTTTGACTGGGCCAATATTGCCCTGACTCTTGCTTACATCGGTGCATTTGCGCTATTGTTTTTAAAACCCAACTGGCAACGGCGTTTATTGGTTTTTGCGCCGTATGGCCGCATGGCGCTGACCAATTACGTGTTGCAAACCCTGATTGGTACCACCATCTTTTTCAGTTTCGGATTGGGATTAATCGGAGATTTTGGCAACAGCGTCACCCTGCCACTCGGTTTAGCGGTTTGCGTCGTGCAAATCTGGTGGAGCGCCAGATGGTTGCAACATTTCCAATACGGGCCTTTGGAATGGCTGTGGCGGTCGTTGACGTGGTTTTCGTGGCAGGCTTTCCGGAAGAAGTGAGTTTTTTTTACCACATAGTACACATAGTTGTTTTCACATAGTTCACATAGGCGGCTTCCCTGTGCTATGTGTCCTATGTGAAAACCTCTACTGTGATCTATGTGGTAAAAATAAAAAATCTATACCCGTTACGGGACAATTTGTATTAAATCGGCATCAAACACCTACTTTTGCGCAGCTAAAAAAAGATACCATGAAATACCTGTTCCTGCTTGTATTCCCTTTCCTCTTGATTGCCTGCGATCAGGCGAAAAAGCCAAAATCCGCCACCGAACCAACGGGTGCTGCGCCCTTGGATGAGTTTGACCTTGCCAACTACACCCTCGAAAGCGTACCCGGCAGCGATATCCAACTGGCGGTGAAAAAAAGCGAAGAAGGGGTGATCCGTGAAATGGGCAATGTCTTAGACGGTAAACGCACCGGAACCTGGACCCTTTATGCGAACGATCCGCTCCGTCCCCGCAAGGTTGTGAATTACGTGAACGGCAAAAAAAATGGCGTTTATATAGAAATGAGTGAAGCGTATTCGATTGATATTCTGGCGCATTTTAAAGACGATAAATTGCACGGCAATTGGGCAAAATACCGCTTTGGCCGCCCCCTGCAAACGGCTGAATACCAAAACGGGGAATTACACGGCCCGCAACGGGAATTCGAAATCCGCAACGGAAAAATCATCAAGGAAGCCAATTATAAAAATGGTCAGTTACACGGCCCGTTCAAACACTTCAACGAAAAAGGCGAAGTGAGCCTTCAATATGAATACAAAGATGGGGTGAAAGTTGGAGAGGGGGTGCTGCATCCAGCTGATTCAATTCGGTAATTTGAAGATTTGAAAATTTGGTGATTTGAAGATGCGCGTAGGACGGTTGTCGGACACTATTGAAGCGTCCGACAACGAACCAAACGCTTAGCAACATCCCGAACCCGGCGCGCAGCAGGATTCCGGTTTTTTCGCAAATACCGTAATGCTGAAAATGCCGGTTTGTCCTGACTTAAATTGCGCCAGCTCGGCGTCGTTCAGGTAGTTTTTCAAAATATCGTCCGGTATGACGATGGCTTTTTGCTTTTGAACGGTGACCCAGTTGAAGCCGTTTTGGTGAATCAACTCTAAGTATTTTTCCCTCTGAATTGCGCCTGATACGCAGCCTGCGTACATTTCGGCGTCTTTTTGCAGCGCTTCCGGCAGGTCGCCCACCAAAACGATGTCCGAGATGCTGAAATGCCCGCCCGGCTTGAGGGTGCGGAAAATTTCCTGGAACACGGCGTCTTTATCGGGCACGAGGTTCAGCACGCAATTGCTGACGATTACATCGGCGACGTTGTCAGCCAAAGGCATTTTTTCGATGTCGCCTTGCAGAAATTCCACATTGCTGAAACCCAATTTTGCCGCATTGGCCCGGGCTTTGTCCACCATCGCCGGCGTGAAGTCAATACCAATTACCCGCCCGGTATCGCCGGTTTCTTCCCGAGCGATGAAACAATCGTTGCCTGCGCCCGAGCCGAGGTCTACCACCGTATCGCCTTTTTTGATTTTCGCGAACTGCGTTGGCAAGCCGCAGCCCAGTCCCAGGTCGGCATCGGGGTTGTAGCCGCCCAGCGTGGAGTAGTCATCCGACATAATGTTGTACACTTCCGTGGAGCAGCCACCCGCACCGCAGCAGGAAGCCATGTTCACGTCCTTATCCTGCAGGGCGATTTCGGAATACTTTTGCTGCACCAACGATTTAAGTTGTTCTGATGATGATTGCATTTTTTGTTTGTTTATGATTAAAATGAGTGATTTAGTGACTTTACCACATTATCAACAGCACGTGCTACTTTTTTCCAGAAAACTGGTAAACATAGCATTCAGCACGCCATGAAACCGTTTCCAGGTCTGATCGTCAATGCAATAACATACCGCATTGCCATCAATGGATCCTTTGATGAGACCCGCGTTTTTGAGTTCTTTCAGGTGCTGAGAAACGGTGGGCTGCGCCAGCGGCAACTCGTTCACAATGTCTCCGCAAATGCAGGTATCCACCTTGATCAGGTATTCGATGATGGCCACCCGCGCCGGATGCCCCAAGGCTTTGGCTAAGGTCGCCAGCTCATTTTGCTGGTCGGTGAAGTGGTCAGTTTTAGTAGCGCCCATTAACTTTGATTATTTATTCATTGCAATATTACGATGAAGTTTTGAATCGCGCAAGTTTTTTTTTCAAAAAAGTGCTGCACACGGTAAAGCCGCCTTACATTTGCCTGAATAATAGGGGCTTCCAGCCTTAGGTGTTTTTGAAAATTTTAAAAAAAAGAAATACATGCTCAAAAAAATCCTCCTCGGTCTCCTGGCTGTAATGGTCATCATCCAGTTCTTCCGCCCGGAAAAAAATGACTCCAACGACCAGCAAAACCATGTCTCCACCAAATACGAGGTGCCTGCAGAAGTGGCAACCATCCTGAAAGGCGCCTGCGACGATTGCCACACCAACAAAACCGAATACCCGTGGTACGCCAATGTTCAACCCGCTGCCTGGTGGCTGGCAGGGCATGTGGAAGATGGCAAACGACATTTGAATTTTTCCGACTTCACCACCCGGAGAATCGCCGTTCAAAACCACAAGTTTGAAGAAGTCGTAGAAATGGTGGAAGAAAAAGAGATGCCGCTCCCTTCGTACACCTGGTTGGGTTTGCATCCGGAGGCCAAACTCACGGATCAGCAACGCCAGACGCTCGTCAATTGGGCCAAAGCGCAAATGGATACCTTGAAAGCGAATTATCCGGCAGACAGCTTGGTAATGAGAAGGCCGTCGAATCCACAGCCAGGAAAGTAATAGTGCTGGCGCGAGGCCGGTAGCTGAGCTGGTGGTTGAGCGACTTGTACTGAGCGAAGTCGAAGTAAGTCGAAGTCAAGTCAAAGCTCCAGCCTCGTGTCTTCTATTTTTTGGGCTCTGCCCGAATCAAATGCCACGGCAAATCCGTCACCCGCTCGCAACAAAGCTGTTCCATCACCTGCTTCAATTGGATTTTTAAGATGGACATGGTATGCTGGCCGCCATCTTTTCCCAAAGCGGCAACGCCGTACATAAACGACCGCCCGAGAAACACAAAATCCGCGCCGCTCGCCAGTGCACAAGCAATATCGGGGCCGGTGCGCACGCCGCTGTCGAGCATAATTTTAATCTGGCCGGCGTATTTCCGGACAATCGGCACAAGCGCATGGATGGTGGACTGCCCGGCATCCAGTTGACGCCCGCCGTGGTTGGACACAATGATGCCATCCAACCCTAGTCGAATGGCCAGGTCTGCATCTGCTTCGCTCACGACGCCTTTCATCACGATTTTTCCTTTCCAGCGCTCGCGGATCGCAGCGATTTTTGCTTCGTTCAACCGACCGGAAAAAGTTTGATTCATGAAAGCGCCGAGTTGCCCCATGTCCATGTTTTTGGACATGTATTTTTTCAGGTTTGCAAAACTTGGTTGCCCGTGCCGGAGCGTATTGATGGCCCAATTTGGTTTACCTAAAATTTGCAAAACATTGCGCATGGTCATTTTTGGCGGCATGGCCAACCCGTTTCGGATGTCGCGCGGCCGGTAGCCAAAGGTGGGCACGTCGCAAAGGAGCACCAAAACCTGGCAGCCGGCAGCCTCAGCGCGGTTGAGCAGGTCGTCGCGCAAAGCGTTATCCGTAGGGTGGTAGAGTTGGTACCAAAACTTACCTGCCGTCAACTCGCCAATGCGTTCAATACTTGAAGTCGTGACGGTGCTCAGGGCAAACGGAATGTTGTGCGCAATGGCCGCTTTGGCCAGAATTTCCGGGGCATTGGGCCACATCAGCCCCTGCAAACCCACGGGAGCAACCCCAAACGGCGCATCGTAAACCTGTCCGAAAAGTTCGGTTTTTAAATCAGCAGTCTTGAAGTCCTTTAAATAATAGGGCATCAGCTCCACTTCGCGGATTTCAGCAGTATTTTTATGAAGGTTCACATCCTCGTTGCAGCCGCCGTCGAGGTATTCAAAGGCAAACCGCGGAATGCGCTGCCGGGCGCGGGCGCGCAAGTCGTCAATAGACGGGTAGTTTGAGTTGTAGGTCAGTTCCATACACAATAATTTTCTTCTGCTCACGCGGCGGCTCCGCCCCGCGTGTACTATTTTTCGGGCTCCTGCCCGATCAAAACCCGCTTCCTCCAACCCAAATACGCCATCACCGCAATTACCGTATACACCACCATCACCGCCGAAAGCAACCAGGCGCCACGCGAAGCAAAAAGATAAACCGAAGCGGCATCTACGACGATCCAATAGAGCCAGTTTTCCAGAATTTTCCGGGTCATCAACCAGGTGGCCAGCATGGCAAACACCGTAACAAATGCATCCAGATAAGTAGCCGCAGCTGGCGTGTAAGCATCAAAAAAATAGCCAAAAGCCAGGGCCAGCAAAGAACCTCCTGCCAGCCAGCGCAAGTGTTGCCGCAAAGGCCAGCGTAGAATTGGCGCTTCTGCCTGTCCCCTACCCGCTCGCCAATAATACAACCCCACGAAGCCCATGCCTACATAAAACAACTGCAACAGCGCATCCAAATAAAGGCTATAGAACGCAAAGCTCGCATAGGCCCACAAACCACAACTGACGATGCCCCAAACCCAGCACCAGGGGTTTTCCCGCGCCGCCAACACTACATAGATTAAGGCGGTGATGGTGACCGTCCAGTCTACCCAGCCAAGGGCCAGCGCTTCCGCCACTATTTTTTCTAATAATTCCATATTGTTCTTAAAACAGAAAGCCGAACATTCCTGCCCGGCCTTCTATGGTCATGGGCAACCCGCAGGCTGCCATTTCAAACGCATTTTAAGGATGCGGGAAGTTGCTCAAGGGTTGGTTTATCCAAGGTTAAAGTAGAAAGGAGAAAGGTTAAAGTAGGGATTACATTTTCTCATGATGTTACGTATCCCTCCTTTAACCTTTTTACTTTAGCCTTTAACCTTCTCATTCCCCCTTCGGGGGTTAGGGGGCTTTTACCCTCCAGCGTGCTCCACCACCGCATACGCCACCATATTCACAATTTCCCGTTCCGAGCTGCCCATTTGAAGCACGTGAACCGGTTTGCGCAAGCCCAGCAAAATAGGGCCAACCGCTTCCACGCCGGCAACTGCTTTCAAGAGGTTATAGGCAATGTTGCTGGAAGAAAGGTTCGGAAAAATCAGTGTATTTGCAGCGCCGTCGGCCAATTTGCAAAACGGGTGGTTTTTACGAAGCAGTTCTGTATCGAAAGCAAGATGCGCCTGCATTTCGCCGTCTACAATCAGGTCGGGGTACTTTTCCTGCAAAATCGCCACCGCCCGGTTCATTTTCACGGCGTCTTCCCCGGCAGCATTGCCAAAATTGGAATAATTGACCAAAGCGATGCGCGGCTCGATGTTGAATTTGCGAACCGCCTGCGCCGTCAGTTCCGTAATTTCGACAATTTCTTCGACCGTTGGATTGAAGTTCACCGTGGTATCCGAAAGGAAAATTGGCCCTTTTTTGGTCATCATGATGTACATGCCTGCCACTTTTTTCACCCCGGCTTTGGTGCCAATGATCTGAAGCGCAGGCCGGATTGTATCGGGATAGTTGCGCGTTATGCCAGAAATCACGGCATCGGCTTGCCCCATTTCCACCATCATGGCGCCAAAATAGTTGCGGTGCGACATGTTTTTCATGGACTTCGACCTGCTCATGCCTTTGCGTTGCCGCTTCGCATAGAGGTGTTCGCCAAATGCTGTACAGGTTGCTTCCGTGTCAAGAGATTTTGGGTCAATAATGGGCACATCGTTCAAATCAATGTGGAAAGTCTCCATCAAATTCCGGATCAAAGCTTCATTGCCCAGCAGGATCGGGAATGCAATTTGTTCATCCCGAACCTGTTGTGCGGCCTTCAGCACGCGGGGATCTTCGGCGTCGGCAAACACCACCCGACAAGGGTGACGCTTGGCTTTGTTGATGAGTACCCGGGTTACCTGGTTGTCGAATCCGCCCCGGCGCGCCAGTTCCTGTTCGTAGGCCTCCCAATCCTGAATTGGATTCCGTGCAATCCCGCTTTCCATAGCAGCTTTCGCAACAGCAGGCGCTACGGTGGTCAGGAGCCGGGGATCCATCGGCTTTGGAATAATATAAGTCGGCCCAAAAGTAAGGCGGTTGTCGCTATAGACCATGGCTACACTGTCGGGTACCGGTTTTTTCGCCAACTCTGCAATGGAATAAACCGCAGCCCGTTTCATCGCTTCATTAATATCGGTGGCCCGCACATCCAAAGCGCCCCTGAAAATGTAGGGAAAGCCCAACACGTTGTTGACCTGGTTGGGATAATCCGAGCGGCCGGTGGCCATGATGACGTCCGCGCGGGCTGATGTTGCCGCCTCATACGTGATTTCCGGATCGGGATTGGCCATTGCAAACACAATCGGGCTGGGCGCCATGGAACGCACCATGTCCTGGCTCAAAATATTACCTTTGGACAAGCCCAGAAAAACATCGGCGCCTTTCATGGCTTCCTCCAGGGTTGTTTCCGGAGGATAGACCGAAGTTGCAAACAGGGCTTTGGTTTCGGCCAGATCTTCCCGGCTGCTGTGGATGATGCCGGTTCGGTCGAACATCACCATGTTCTCTGCTTTTGCGCCAAGCAGCAGGTACATTTGTGCGCAGGTAATGGCTGAAGCGCCCGCGCCGCTGACCACGAAGCGTACGTCCTCAATATTTTTGTTGACCACCTCCAGCGCATTCAGCAAGGCCGCGCCGCTGATGATGGCTGTCCCATGCTGGTCGTCGTGCATGACCGGAATATTCAGTTCTTTGCGCAGCCGTTTTTCAATCTCAAAACACTCCGGCGCCTTGATGTCTTCCAGGTTGATGCCGCCGAATGTAGGCGAAATGGCTTTCACGGTATTGACAAATTCGTCAATGCCTTTTGCATCAATTTCGATGTCGAACACGTCTATGTCGGCGTATATTTTGAACAACACGCCTTTGCCCTCCATGACCGGTTTGGAGGCTTCGGGGCCAATATCGCCAAGGCCAAGCACGGCAGTCCCGTTGCTGATCACTGCGACTAAATTGCCTTTGGCGGTGTATTTGTACACGTCCTCCCAATTAGCTGCAATTTCCAGACAGGGTTCTGCTACCCCGGGTGAATAAGCTAAGGAAAGGTCGCGCGGCGTGTTGGTTTCTTTGGTGGGAATGACCTCGATTTTGCCGGGTCGGCCCTTGGCATGGTAGTACAGGGCGTCTTCTTTACGAATGTTCTTTTGCTCCATAATTGAGTTGTTTGCTTTATACAGGAGGCCAAAATTAAGCCGGATTATTCAATATTTGCATTTAACATAGCAAGGTATAATTAGTGTATGTCCATTTAGTCTCGTAATTGGGGTATGGCAGGTGTCCCGTAGGGACTTAATGCCGGTAGCTGTACAACATTTTTCAAAAAAAAATCAAAACCCGGTAACGTCTTTCCAAATCCCGGTATAAAGGGAGGTACACGCTTTTAAAACAGCGGGACGACCTCAAAAAATCATCGTTTGACAAGCCCGACGAGCTGCGCTTCCCGGAGGGCAAATCCCAGAAACTTTTCTGAAGCGCTGTAATCCTATGAACACTTGGCCGGGTAACGGCGCTATCTGCTTAAACTTATTATCCCATGTACACTTTTTTCTGAATCCCATGATTCAGCAGTCATCTTTTCCGGGGATGGCTGTCCTGAATTGCCCATGTTTTTTCCCTATGTGCGAAAAGCCTCCCTTTGACAAGGAGGTATCCATTTAAGAAGTGCTGCAACTGCAAGGTTGACAGCGCTTTTTTTTTGGGGTTGGCGATTCGGTTGTCTGGCTTTGAATTCCGTTAATAATTGTTAAAATTTAGGCTATTCCAGCGTCAAATTCTATTTTGCGTGATAAAACACCTGAGAATGCTGGAAAATCATACTCCTGACGAAGACGACAAGCCGCCCATCGCCGGCTCCTGGAACCGGCTCTATGCCTTTGTGCTCCTGCTGCACGTAGTGATCATTGCCGCTTTGTACCTTTTCACCTACGTGCATTCCTGAAATCCGCAAGCCCTTTTCCTGTTTTTAAAACCCGTTATGACTCATGCATCCACTCGACTGGACCATTCTGTTGCTTACCCTGTTCAGCATTGTCGCTTATGGCGTTTGGAAAACCCGCCACATCAACACCACACAAGGTTATTTGCAGGGCGACCGCGATTTGCCATGGTGGACCATCGGGTTGTCGGTGATGGCCACGCAAGCCAGCGCCATTACCTTTTTGTCCACCCCGGGACAAGCCTACAACGACGGGATGCGTTTTTTGCAGTTCTATTTTGGGCTGCCAATCGCAATGGTGGTCTTGTGCGCCTTCGCTTTGCCGCTTTATTACAAACTCAATGTTTATACGGCTTACGAATTTTTAGAGCGCCGTTTTGACCTGCGCGCCCGAAGCCTTACTGCCATTTTGTTTCTGATCCAGCGGGGATTGGCGGCCGGGTTGACCATTTACGCCCCCAGTATCGTGCTGTCTGAAATCATGGGTTGGTCGTTAGACATTACGATCCTGTTGATGGGGATTTTTGTAATTTTCTACACCGTATCCGGAGGCACCAAAGCGGTGAGCGTGACCCAACTGCATCAAATGACCATCATCCTGATCGGAATGGCCGTGGCGGTTTTGATCATTATTTTCCGGATTCCCAAAGACATCGGGTTCAACGGCGCTATGGACATAGCCGGGCAGTTGGGCAAACTGAAAGTGGTAGACACCGAATTTAGCTGGAGCAACCGATACAATATCTGGTCGGGCCTGATCGCGGGCACCTTCCTGTTTTTATCCTATTTCGGCGCCGACCAGTCGCAGGTGCAGCGCTACCTTTCCGGCAAGTCCTTGGCACAGAGCCGCATGGGGTTGTTGTTTAACGGCATTTTTAAAGTGCCCATGCAGTTTATGATCCTGTTTGCCGGCATCCTCGTTTTTGTTTTTTACCAGTTCAACCAGCCGCCCGTTCACTTCAACAAGGCCAATGTGCTGCAACTGGAACAATCTTCGTACAACGGCCAATACCAGCAGTTAACCACCCAATACGACAGCGTTTTTCAGCTCAAACAAACGGCTGTCCGCAACATGCTGACCGCAGAACGGAGCAATGACGATGTGCTTTTAGACACCTCCCGCGCTCAGGTGAAACGCTTGCAGCAATCCGCCGCCGGCATCCAGGCGAAAGTGGACGCACTCATCCTGAAAGTGGACGAAAAGGCAGTTGTGGAAGATACGGATTACGTGTTTTTGTCCTTCATCATGGGTTATATGCCGATCGGGATGATCGGTTTGTTGCTGGCCATTATTTTTTCGGCAGCGTGGTCTTCCACTGCCTCTGAATTGAGCGCCCTGGCGACGACTACGGTGGTGGACATCTACCGCCGCTCTTTGAACAAAAACAAAAGCGACCGCCACTACCTCATTACTTCGCGCTTGTTTACTGTGATGTGGGGCGCTTTGGCTTTGTTTTTCGCCTACACCGCCAGCTTGTTTGAAAACCTCATTCAGGCGGTCAACATCATCGGGTCTTTGTTTTATGGAACCATCCTCGGCATCTTTTTCGTGGCGTTTTTTATGAAAAAAATTGGCGGCAGGGCTGTGTTTTATGCGGCGCTGATTGCGGAAGCCATCGTTTTGTTGATGTTTTACCTTTCCGGTAACGTGGCTAAAGTCAACGACATACTCGCTGATTGGGCCACGGGGGCCCCGGAATTCATTGCTTCTATATGTACTGCGGCTATCCGGGCGGTGGAGGTAATCGGGAATGTGTCGTACTTGTGGTACAACATTTTCGGTTGCTTGTTGGTGATGGGCATTGCGTGGGTACTGGAAAAGGTTAGAGCAGAAAGTAGAAAGTAGAGCGTAGAAAGTAAGGCAACACTTGAATTGTAGAGGGCGATTCACGATGAAAAGACAGTGTCACACACGTTGTGATCGTTGTGCCGTTGTGTGAAATAATACGTCGCGTGGGTGTTAGCGGGTTTCACACAACGGCACAACGCTCACAACGAAAATACAGCTTCGTGCCAGGGTGTGAAAGCAGCAACGCCGTGCGAAAAAACATGGTGCGCGAAACGAAACAATTGAAACAAAAAGGAAACTGCGCCGTAAAACGCTAAGGCAGGAAACCAGGTTGGTAAAAAAGAAAAAAGGGAACTACCATCGCGAACGATTGCAGTGCCCTTTCCTAACCAACACTCATGAGATTATAAATTCCTGATAACAGGAAAAAATTGGCCAACAACATCTTAATTGAAACTGGATTTGTCGGCTAAAACGATCCGGCACTTATGCCAGGTCAATAAAATGGGATCAAAAAAATCTGTTAGTAGAAAGTCGTCGTCTTAAAAAAATAAAAGGAATTATAATTTGCTAGTAGCGAGTCGTTTTTGTCTTTCCGGAATTGTTATTTCCTTCCGACAATACAAAAGTGCTGCTAAAAACTTGGGCAGGTAAGTACATTTTTATAACTTACTGCATCAAAAACAGAGCCTCGGTTTTTTATAACAAACTAAAATTCAGTTTTCTATCGTTCAAAAGCCAAGGCACAACTTTTTTTGATATGAAATTTTCACTAATATGGATCAGAGCCGTTTGATAAAATATATTCAGGAACTGGCGCCGAAAGAGCGGGAACGCTTCCGGGAATTCGTGCTGTCGCCTTATTTCAACCAGCACAAGAAGACCACGGAGCTGCTGGAACTGATTTTGGACCAGTTGGATAAAAAAAGCGGAAAGGGCCTGGAAAAGGAAGTCGTTTACAAAAAATTATTCCCTAAGGAGCCTTTCGACGAGCAAAAGCTGCACAACGTCATGTCTTACCTCAAGAAGTTGTATCATCGCTTTTTATCCCAGCAATACATGGAAAGCCTTGATTTTCAAGAGGAATTGTTTACCTTGGAATACGCTTACGCCAATAATCGCTTTGATCTGCTGGCCAACCGCAGCAAGCAATTGGAAAAAAAGCTGATGACTCAGCCTTACCACGACGCTACTTATTTTTTTGCAACCTACCGGCTGAACTACCTGCTCGGATATTACAGCGGAAACTACGCCGACCGTTCAAAATCGGAGTTGTTTCAAAAAATGCTCACCAACCTCGACCAGTATTACATCGTAGAAAAACTGCGCAACTGCTGTCATCTCACCGCCAACATGATGATGATGAATACGCACTACGAGTTCCGGTTTATAGAGGAATTGTTGGAACATGTGCACATCAATGAGGACAACTGCCGGGAAGACCATTCCATTCTGCTCTATTATTCCATCTTAATGAGCATGCGGGAAGAAAACAATACCGAGCACTACGAGCAGCTCAAAACGATTCTCGACCTGCATATCCAGCACCTTAACTTACAGGAACGCGGTGATTTGTACGCTTTTGCCATCAATTATTGTATCCGCAAAATCAATGCCGGAGAAAGTAATTACCAGCGGGAGTTGTTCGATTTGTATAAAAGCGGTCTGAAAACCGGCCTGCTGCTGAGCAATGGCTTGCTGTCGGAATGGAATTATAAAAACATTACAGCCTTGGGCTGTAGCCTCAAAGAATTTGAGTGGACGGAAAATTTCATTCTGGAATACAAGGACAAACTCCTCGGCAACCGTCGCGACAATGCCTACAACTATAACCTGGCCCACCTTTACTACAATAAAAAAATGTACAGCGAAGCGCTTTCTGCTTTGCTCCTGGTTCAGTTTTCGGATATGATGTACCACCTGAGCACCACGTTCTTAATGTTGCGCACTTATTACGCCCTGCGTGACACGGAGGCGCTCTTGTCGCTGATCGAAACGTTCCGTATTTATGTAATCCGCAATCAAAAAATGACGGTAGATCAAAAACGCGGCTACACCAATTTCCTGCGTTTTGCAAAAAAATTGGTGCTGCTGAAACACCATGCCAATACGTATTCGCGAAAAGCGCTGGAAGAAAAATTATCAACCCTGAAGGAAAAAATCAACGGCACGGAAAATGTGATTAATCGGTATTGGCTGGTGGAGGAATGTGCTGCGTGATGATTTGAAAAATTGAGGATTTGAGGAGTTGAGTATTCGAGGATTTGAGGAGCTGAAGATTCGAGGAAACCAAAAAATTGTCGGGAAGTCTCGAATACTCAAATCCTCAAATAACCGAATCCTCAATAACAATCAACCACCACTAACAAAAACCTAAACAATGTATCAAATACTCATTTTCCTGTTTGCCAGTGTCTTTGCCACACCAAGGGAAGAGCAATGGACGGAAGTCAAAACCTTAGACAAAACCATTGTGCTGGATTTGAAATACGCCACGACCGATAATTTTGTCAAGCAACAACTGTACGAATGCGCGCGCTGTTATCTCCGGCCGGAAGTGGCCAAAGCGGTGGTGGCTGCGCACCAGGAGTTGCGGAAAAAAGGCTACGTCGGGCTGAAGCTGTTCGATTGCTACCGCCCGCGTCCCATTCAGCGCAAGCTCTGGGAAATTTTGCCCGATGACCGCTTTGTGGCCGACCCCAATAAAGGTTCCATGCACAATCGCGGCGCTGCGGTGGATTTGACCATCGTAGATAAAAATTGCAAGGAATTGGACATGGGCACCGAATTTGATTATTTTGGGCCGGAAGGCTATCACAGCTACACCAAACTGTCCAAAACCGTGCTGCAAAACCGCAAACTCCTACGGGAAACCTTGGCCAAACATGGTCTGCAACATATTAAGACGGAGTGGTGGCATTATTCTTACCGGGGGAAGCAGTTTGGGCTTTCGGATTGGGTTTGGGAATGTGAATAAAGAATGATATGGAAAAAGTCAAAAAAATATTCGCCTGCACGAGCTGCGGCGCCACCTCCCCCAAATGGGTAGGCAAATGCCCGGCCTGCGGGGAATGGAATACCCTGCAGGAGGAAATCATTTCGAAGCAGACCAAACAAGAGGAACGCAGCCGTTCCTGGCAGGACAGCGCGGCCAAACGCCCGGAACCCAAGCCCGTACTGCTCCAGGACATCCAGGCGGGGCAAACGCAACGCCTCCTCACCCACGACGAAGAACTGAACCGGGTGCTGGGTGGCGGTGTGGTACCGGGTTCGCTGGTGCTCATTGGCGGGCAACCAGGCATCGGGAAATCTACGCTGTTGCTGCAATTGGCGCTCACAGCCCCCATCCGCGTGCTGTACGTGTCGGGGGAAGAAAGCGAGGAGCAGATCAAAATGCGGGCGGAGCGCGTCGGCTCCCAAATGTCGGAATGCTATATCCTGACAGAGACCAATACCAATCGTATCCTCCAGCACGCGCAGCAGCTCACGCCCGATTTGCTGATTGTAGATTCTATCCAAACCTTATCATCGCCGCATATTGATTCCACGCCGGGCAGCATTTCGCAAGTGCGGGAATGCGCGGGCGAATTGCAGCGCTTTGCCAAAGAAACCAATATCCCCGTGTTCCTGATTGGCCACATCACCAAAGACGGCGCCATTGCCGGCCCGAAGCTGCTGGAACACATCGTAGACACGGTGTTGCAATTTGAAGGCGACCGCAATTATACCTACCGAATCCTGCGCACCATTAAAAACCGCTTCGGCTCGACCGACGAAATGGGCATTTACGAAATGCAGGCTTCGGGGTTGCGCGAAGTCTCGAATCCTTCCGAAATTCTGCTTTCGCAAAAAGACGAAGACCTCAGCGGAAGCGCCATTGCGGCCACGATGGAAGGCATGCGCCCAATGCTGATTGAAGCCCAGGCCTTAGTGAGCAAGGCGGTCTATGGCACGCCCCAGCGCTCGGCTACGGGTTTCGACCTGCGCCGGCTGAGCATGTTGCTGGCGGTGCTGGAAAAACGGGGCGGTTTCCCGCTGGGGCAGCACGACGTGTTCCTGAACATCGCCGGCGGCATCCGCGTGGACGACCCGGCCATAGATTTGGCCATCATCAGCGCGCTGATTTCTTCGTTTGAAGACGTGGCGGCGCCTACGGATATCTGTTTTGCCGGCGAGGTAGGCCTTTCCGGCGAAATCAGGGCGGTACACCGCATTGAACAGCGCATCCAGGAGGCGGATCGTTTGGGCTTTCGCCAAATTTTTATTTCCAAATACAATACAAAAGGGATTGATCCGAAGCGGTATCAGTTGGAAATTGTGATGCTGGGGAAGGTGGAAGAGTTGTATCAGACGTTGTTTACATGAGGTCAGGCAAAGCCCGGATAATAGGACACGCAAGGTGGACCATAGCGTGAGCGGCGAATAGTACGTGGAGCGGAACTTTGACTCTGCTCAGTTGCCACCACAGCCCAAGCGAGGTCATTTATTTCCCGTACCAGGCTGCGCCAAGCAGCGCCGTTTTGGGGTTCAAAATCAATTGAATCGTCATTTCTTCCAGCAAAGGCTGCATCCGTCCGACCTGAAAAAAGTGTTCGAGAAAAATGCTGCGGAACTTTTCATTCCAGATTTTTGGCAGGATGCCGCCGCCAATGTAAATGCCTCCGGTAGACTTCAATTTCAGGGCAAGATTTGAGGTCTCGATTGCCAAATATTGCACAAACAACTGCATCGTTTCTTCGCAAATCGGACAATTTTCCTGCGCAGCAAGGGCTATTGCTGCCGATGGATCACTGCTTTCTATACGTTCCCGCAAGTGGGCAGGTTCTTCTCGTTTTTTTACATCCCGAAGAAAACAATAAATCTGATGAATGCCGGGGCCGGACACCACCCTTTCCCAACTAACATGACCAAATTGTTTTTGTAAAAAAAGCAGCAACTCCCAGTCGAATTCCGTGCGGGGCGCAAAATCCGTATGCCCGCCTTCAGTAGCGAACGGATGGAACAGTTGGCCATCCCAAATCATTCCTGCCTCGCCCAGCCCCGTACCGGGAGCAATGATGGCTATATTGCCATCCTCCGAATTGTTTCCTGAAAAAATGGTGGTCAAATCCTGCTCATTCAAAGCCGCTAAGCCATACGCTTTTGCTTCCAGGTCGTTGAGCAAAAAAACGTCAGGAATCCCCAGTTCGCGACCCAAAACTTCCGCATCAACGCGCCAATCTAAATTCGTGGCCGTGGCTTTGCCTCGTAGTACCGGCCCGGCAAAAGCGATGCTCAATCTTTCCGGCAACGGCGCATTTCCATTGAAATTCCGAATAATTTCAGCCAGCGAGTCGAATTTTTTAGAAGGGAAAACAGCCTCTTTTTCGAGCACCATTGCCCCGTTGCGGCGTTTAAAAAGCGCCACGTCGGTTTTAGTGCCGCCGACATCTGCTGCGAGCAAAACGGTGCCGTCTGCAATGGATTTCTTTTTTGGAAACGCAATTGGAATCATTTAATTTGAATTTTCAGTTGTCAGAAATTCAAATTCAAAATTATGTTCTGCGCTTGCAGCAGACAATGACTGTGGTCATCTCTGTTGCTGACAATTGGTGGCGCGAACCTTGGAGGGATAGCATCCGGTCGGGTTTCGTATTGGCAAAGGCAGGAAAATCCCGGGCAGAGCCCGGGGAATAGTACACGCGAGGCGGAGCCATCGCGCGAGCAATTTTGCGACAAGCACAAGAGATTTATAGCAATCCAGATTAGATTTTGTTCACGCCACACCTTATAATAATTTCAAAAGTGACGGCTGTCTTTCAAAACCACCTGAACGGAAACAAATCGGTGAACACCTGCCTGCTCTTCCTGTTCGGCTCTCTGAAGAACCTATTTTATTAACCAAAAACAAACCAGTATGCGTAAGTTGTATGCACTACTGGCTGCGCTCTCCCTTACACTCTCTCTTACAGGGCAAACAGCCAGGGTTCAAGTCATCCACAATTCTCCCTCTCCGACCGTTGACGTTTATGCCAACGGCGCACTCCTGCTTGACGATTTTGTATTCCGAACCGCAACGCCATTTGTTGACCTGCCCGCCGGCGTGGAAATTGACCTCGCGGTTGCTCCGGGTAACAGTACTTCCGTAAATGACGCCATTGCTACTTTTGAAAACATTGTACTCGACGAAACAAAAACGTACGTGATTTCAGCCGGCGGCATTGTTGGCGACAACGACTATCCCTTCACCTTGCAAGTGACCGACGCCGGTCTGGAAGCTTCCGGCAACGATCAGGTTCAGGTGAATGTGCTCCACGGCTCACCCGGCGCTCCCAATGTGGACGTCAGTGTTTTTGGCGGCGGTGATTTGGTTACAAATCTTGTCTACGGGAATTACTCCAGCTACCTTGGCGTGCCGGCAGGACTGTATTTACTGGAAATAAAAGCAGCAGGTACGCCCGACGTTGTGGCAACCTTTACGGCAGATCTGAGCGCATTGAGCGGCCAGGCACTGACGGTGTTTGCGTCCGGTATTTTGGGTGGCGACCCGGCGTTTGGGTTGTTTGCGGCACTGGCAGACGGCACGGTCGTGGAACTGCCCCTAACAGAATTTGCCCGGGTCCAGGTGATCCACAATTCCCCGTCCCCAGACGTTGACGTGTATGCCAACGGCGCACTCCTGCTTGACGATTTTGTATTCCGCACCGCAACGCCCTTTGTTGACCTGCCCGCCGGCGTGGAAATTGACCTCGCGGTTGCTCCGGGTAACAGTACTTCCGTAAATGACGCCATTGCTACTTTTGAAAACATTGTACTCGACGAAACGAAAACGTACGTGATTTCAGCCAGCGGCATTGTTGGCGACAACGACTATCCCTTCACCTTGCAAGTGACCGACGCCGGTCTGGAAGCTTCCGGCAGTGCTTTTGTTCAGGTGAATGTGCTCCACGGTTCGCCCGGCGCTCCCAATGTGGACGTCAGTGTTCGCGGCGGCGGCGATCTGGTCACCGATCTTGCCTACGGGAGTTACTCCGGTTACCTTGGCGTGCCGGCAGGCGTTTATGATTTAGACATAAAAGCTGCAGGTTCATCAACCGTAGTGGCAACGTTTACAGCAGACTTGAGCGCACTGAGCGGCCAGGCACTGACGGTGTTTGCATCTGGTATTTTGGGTGGCGACCCGGCGTTTGGGTTGTTTGCAGCACTGGCAGACGGCACGGTGGTGGAACTGCCGCAAGCATTTTTTGCGCGGGCTCAAATTGTGCACAACTCGCCCTCGCCGACTGTGGACATTTATGCCAACGGCGAATTGTTCATCAACGATTTCGAGTTCCGCACCGCTACGCCATTTGTTGACCTGCCTGCCGGTGTTGAAATTGACATCGCGGTGGCACTCGGCAACAGTACCTCAGTTGACGATGCCTTGTTTAATTTCGACAACTTAGTTTTTGAAGCCGATAAGAACTACGTCATTTTTGCAAATGGGATCGCCGGAGATCCGGACTTTCCTTTCACCCTGGCGGTAACGGATGCTGGTCGGGAAGAAGGGATAGACCCGGACGCTTTTGACGTTTCCGTTTTCCACGGATCGCCAGGCGCGCCTCCGGTTGATGTTTTTGATTTCCCTGAATTTCAGTTGGTGGATAGCCTTGCGTATGGCAATTTCACCCCGTATGCTTCCTTACCGGTCAACCAGTATATCCTCGATGTGCGCCCGGAAGGAACTGCAACAACAGTTGGCTACTTCCTGGCCGATGTTACCGATCTGGGCGGCAGCGCAGGGGTCATATTTGCGTCCGGTCAGTTAGGCGGCGATCCTGGTTTCGACTTATTGGTTGTATTCCCGGACGGGACTGTTGGAACGTTATTGCCCCTCGCTCCGGTACAAATCATCCACAATTCACCTTCTCCAATTGCCAGTACGGTAGATATTTGGGTGAACAATGCCGTGAAAATTGTTGAAGACCTGTCGTTCCGCAACGCAGAACCCTTCACATTTTACCCGGCGCGTTTCCCGCTGACGTTTGGCGTGGCAGCTGCCAACAGCCAAACACCTGCGGACATCCTGATCAACGCAGGCACGCTTACCCTGGAAGATGGAAAAACGTACACGGTTATTGCAAACGGCATTCCTGGCGACGCAACTTACCCATTTGAGCTTGCCGTCAACAGCAGTGCACGCATCTTCTCTGAATCAGATGACCAGGTTGACGTGGCGGCTTTCCATGGCTCGCCGGGAGCGCCTAATGTGGATGTAGACGTCCGCGGAATTGGGAATGTGATTGACAATTTAGCTTACGGCGATTATTCCGGCTACCTCAATATTGATCCGGATCAGTATTTTCTTGAAATCCGTGCCAACGGCAGCCCCGATCTTGTGGGTACTTTTGTAGCAGACCTGAGCCCTCTGGCCGGACTTTCAACAGTGGTTTTTGCCTCCGGGCAATTGGGACAGGATCCGGCTTTTGGTTTGTTTGCTGCTTTGCCGAACGGAACGGTTGTTGAACTGACGCCGGTGTCACGCGTGCAGATTATCCACAACTCGCCCGAGCCAACCGTAGACCTTTACATTGATGGCGAACTGGCGGTTGATGACCTCGCTTTCCGCGAAGCGACGCCATTCCTCGACGCAGAAACGCGCATTCCTTATGAGATTGCTGTTGCTCCTGCCAATAGCCAGTCGGTCGCAGACGCCATTGCCACGTTCAGTGGGGTGACTTTTGAAGATGGAAAATCCTATGTCGTTTTTGCAACAGGTGTGGTTGGGGATCCTGAAACGCCCTTTGACCTGCGTATTTTTGACGCAGCCCGCGAGCGTTCCGAAAACCCGGACAATGTAGATATTTTGCTCTACCACGGGGCGCCGGACGCACCGGAAGTGGACGTCGTTGCAGCAGGTGTAGGCGTCATTTTCGACAACATCGCTTATGGCGAATTCAGCGCCGATTACCTGAGCGTGCCCGCAGCGACCTACACGCTGAACGTGACGCCTGCTACTGATAATACGGTTATTGTAAAATCTTACACAGCCCCGCTGGAAGGCTTTGCCGGAGGCGCCGGCGTTGCTTTTGCAACAGGTTTTCTGGCGGATGAGCCTGCGTTTGGCGTATGGGTGGCTTTACCGGATGGAACGACGTTCCCGCTTTCGGAAATTGTGGCTTCCGAAGAGGTCAAAGCGCTGTTGCCTGGTTTCCGGATCATGCCGAACCCGGTCACGGATCTCGCACAAATTGAATTGACTTTCGCAGATGCAGCGGATAATGTAAGCCTGATTATTTCGGATGCAACCGGTAAAACGTTGCAAACGCGCACCCTGGGCAACCAGTTTGCCGGAACGCAAACCGTCGCATTAGACGCCACAAACCTGGCGCAAGGCGTTCATTTCTGCACGATTGTGACGGAAAAGGGCGTGATTACGAAGCGTTTTGTAGTGACACGGTGAGATAATTTAGCATTATAAATTTGGACAGGCGGGTCGGTGTATGTCGGCTCGCCTGATTTTTTTATGAGAAGAAAACCGGTGGCCGGCTGCTTCGAATCATTCAGGAAGAACCGGAGTCCCCGCATCCTTTTTTGCGCACCACGCTTGAAAAAACACCGGAAAAGGAAATTGATGAATTGGTGATCACGCTGGAGCTCTCACAGGAAGTGAAACCAATACTTGAAGTACTCATTAGAAAATGGGTGGTGGACGCCGCAGAGAAAGAGGCCATGTCCGCTTATTCAAGAAACACTTCGGAATACACCATTCAAACCATAACTTGAGGTTTTCATGCATGGATATTGAAGCTTTCCTTAGCTTTTGCAGCCTTTACGAAAGATTATTTCCCGCAAAGTCCGCAAAGCGTGACACCCTCTTAGCGCCCTTTGCGAAATCGAAGATTCACGATAGTAAACCTTAGCGAACTTCGCGGGAAATTTTTGCGGGAAACTTAAATGCAGAGAAGAACACAAAAATGCTGTTCGTCAAAGCCTTCATTTTTAAATAATTCATAATTTGACCAGAAACGCCATCGTATCCACCCCATCCGCATAATCCTCCAAACCAGGTTGCTGTGCTTTGCCGAAAGGCACAACCGGCAGTGCGATGGTCGCTGCGTTTGCCACGATGCATTGAATCTCAGCGCTTCGGTTGCTGAGTTCTGCTTCCAGATCGGTAATTGAGTCGTAAAATTCGTAATACAGGCAGGAGACCGGCGAAGCGATGGCCGTATTTTCTATCAATACGATGCCGTTGCCCATCAGGTAAGGCTCGCGGCTGAGCATGCAGAGGGCTAAGTTGTAGTCAAAATTGTTTTTGTATTTGTCGTGCAACACCACTTCCCGGTACTCCGTCAGCAGTTCAAGCAAGGGAATAAAATCGTATCCGCGCGGTGCATAGAGTTTCGACACATTGCGGCAGCCCATCCCAAAATAGGAAAAAATATCGCTGCCCAACGCCAGCAATTCGGCGTCCGTTTCCGTGCCGCTCAACACGGCAGCGGCATTGCGGTTTTTGCGGATGATGTGCGGTTTTTTGCCAAAATAAGCTTCAAAATAACGGGCCGTATTGTTGCTGCCGGTGGCAATGGTGGCGTCAAGGTCGTGCAGACGGTCGGCAATTTCAAAATAATCGGCCGTACGCAGGTCAATTTTTTCCAACACTTTCAGCAGGTACGGCAACAGGTAAGCGTCTTTTTCGGATAGCTTGATTTTGGCTTTGTGGCCCGCTGCAAAAACACACATGACATCGTGAAAACCCACTAAAGGCAGGTTGCCCGCCATCACCAAACCCACGGTTTTTGGCGCAGCCGGCTCCGGTATTTCGTATTGCGAAAGCCAGTTTTGGAGCTTGTTTGCATCCAAAAATTCCTGTGCGATGGCTTGTACCGCCTGTTCCTGATTCGCCAGCGTAAACCACAGGTTGTTGTGGTACGTCCGGTGCATCACGGCCCGCAGGTATTCGTCTTCCCCAAGCAGGTGTTCACCAAGGGCGGTGAGGGCGTTGATTCGTTCCTGGAAATGCATGTTAAGTATTATTAGTTGGGGCAGAAAATTTTCTGCCCTTACCCATATTGGCAGAAAATTTTCTGCCCTGAATATTGGGCGACCACGAGGGTCTCGCCCTACTCCTCCTCATCCGGCGCCGGCGCACTCCCTCCATCCTTCCGAACCGCCACATACCCGCGCCACGCATCGAGCGCCGACTGGAAATCTTCTGGCAGTTCGCTTTCAAAATACATGCGTTTGCCGGTGGTGGGGTGTTCGAAGCCGAGCGATTTGGCGTGCAGTGCCTGCCGGGGCATCATCGAAAAACATTTTTCCACAAACAATTTATACCGGCTGAAAATAGCGCCCCGCCTGATGCTGTCGCCGCCGTATTTGTCATCGCTGAAAAGCGGGTGACCGATCATTTGCATGTGTACCCGGATCTGGTGGGTGCGCCCGGTTTCGAGGTTGCACTGCACCAAACTCACGTAATACAGGCTTTCGAGGACTTTGTAGTGCGTAACGGCCCATTTGCCCATATCGCCTTCCGGGAAAGCGGTGAACAATTTCCGAAACCGGGGGTGTCGCCCCACGTGCGCTTCAATGGTGCCCGTTTTTTCTTTGGGTTCGCCCCAAACCAACGCCCAGTAGGTGCGTTCGGTGGTATGGTAATAAAACTGCTTCGACAAATGCGCCATGGCGTATTCCGTTTTGGCCACCACCATCAGTCCGGTCGTGTTTTTGTCAATGCGGTGAACTAAGCCGAGCCGGTCTTCGGCGTTGCCGTCCAACACGGGTAGGCTCCGGAAATGGTAAGCCAGTGCGTTCACCAACGTGCCTTTGTAATTCCCCACCCCCGGATGCACCGGCATGCCGGAGGGTTTGTTGATGACCATCAGGTCGTCGTCTTCGTAAACGATGTTGAGCGGAATATTTTGGGGAAAAACGCGGATACCCTCGCCGCGCGGTCGCGGCAGGATGATGGTAATTTGTTGAAGCGGTTTGATTTTAAAATTGGGCTTCACGGGCTTGCCATCCACCATGACGGAAGCGGCGCGAATCGCGTTCTGAATGCGGTTGCGCGACGTATTTTCCAGCCGGTCCATCAAAAACTTGTCAATCCTGATAGAAGACTGCTTTGGATCTACATCAATGACCTGTTGAAAAAAATAGTCGTCGTCGAATCTTCTTCGGTTTTTCTCCTCCATCCTGTTGATCATAAAACACGCTATACGGTTAGGTTTTGGTTAATGGGTCTGCAAAGTTGCACTTTTTCACAGCGCATTTGCGATTTCACAAAATTAAAGCAAGTTTGGTCGTTGCCAAAAAGAGTTTTTCAGTTCTTTGTCACTTCAACAAGTTTAAAAACGCATGAAGAATAACATTGGTTTTGATTCGCTTTGCGCAAAAGAGTCGAAAGACCCGCGCACCACGGCGCCGCACGTGCTGCCGATTTATGCCACCTCGTCTTTTGCACTCGAGTCGGTTGACCAGGGCATTGACATTTTTACCGGCAAAACTGCCGGCCACGTGTATGGCCGCTACGGAAATCCGACCATCGAAGCAGTGGCGGAAAAAATTGCCACCCTCGAAACGCATGGATTGGAGGTTGAGGCGCACGGCATCCTGTTTAGTTCGGGCATGTCGGCCATTGCCACACTGATGATGGCGGTGTTGAAAAGCGGCGATAAAATCCTGACGCAGGGCAATCTATACGGCGGCACCACGGAGTTGTTTTTAAAGATTTTCGAACCGCTCGGCATCGAAACCATCCTCACCGACCTGAAAGACCTGAACCGGGTAGAGGAATTGGTGCGTTCGGATGCCCGCATCCGAATGTTGTATTTTGAAACGCCGGCCAATCCGACGCTTGCCTGCGTGGACATCGCCGCGTTGTCGGACATCGCCCGGCGGCATGGGCGTTTCAGCGCGGTGGACAATACCTTTTGCACGCCTTACCTGCAACAACCTTTCCAATCTGGGGTGGATTTCATTGTGCATTCCACCACCAAATACCTGAATGGCCACGGCAATTCAATCGCTGGCGCGCTCGTGGGCCGCGATTTGGACCTGATGAAAGGCCGCGTTTGGCAAGCCATGAAGCTAACCGGTACCAATGCCAACCCCTGGGATGCCTGGCTCACACACAACGGTATGAAAACCCTGACGCTGCGCATGGATCGCCACAGCGCCAATGCTTTAGCGGTCGCCCAATTCCTGGAAAACCACCCAAAAGTGGAGCGTGTGAATTATAACGGGCTCCCCTCCCACCCTGACCACGCTTTGGCGAAAAAGCAAATGCGCGCGTTCGGCGGCATGCTCAGTTTTGAATTGAAAGGCGGTCTGGAAGCGGGCATCCACCTGATGAACAGCATGCGTTTCTGCACGTTAGCCCCTACGCTAGGCGACGTGGATACGCTGGCACTGCACCCGGCTTCGATGTCGCACATCAATATTCCGAAGGAGGTGCGGTTGCAGAATGGGATTACGGATGGGTTGGTACGGTTGTCGGTTGGGATTGAAAATGCCGGAGATATTATTGCGGATTTGGAGGGGGGGATGTAACTAAAACAACTCCACCTGCTTCATCACAGGTTCCGCCACCTCAACAGGCCGGGCCGGCGCCGTTGCCCGCCGCATCGGCATTCGCTTGATCACCCGCAAGTGGTGCGTATAGCGCCCCAGTTCTTCATTAAAAACGCCGAAGTGGTCGAAGTTGTCTATGCGCACACGGCCCGAAGCGTGGATGATTTGGCCGTCGGGTAATACGATGCCGGTGTGGTTGACGCGGTTGAATTTGTTTTCAAAAAATGCGAGGTCGCCGGGAAGGGCCTGTTCCACAAAATCAACGGTTTCGCCCAGCGCTAATTGGCGGTGTGCTTCGCGAGGAATATCAAAACCAGCCATGCGGAACACCATTTGGGTGAGGCCGGGCGCGTCAATGCCCATCGGCGAACGCCCGCCCCATAGATACGGCGCGTGCAGGTAGCGGCGCGCCAATTTCACCACAAATTCCGGCGTCGCTTCGATGTTGCCGGGAAAAACAGCCTGGCCGCTGAAGGTGTACGTGGTTTCGCACAATTCGAAGCGCATGCCGTCGAAATTCGGCAGGTGTGCGCCGAGGGTGATGGGCAGAAAGTGATCGCCCGCCATAGCTGGTTGGAACAATTCGAGACTGTAAGCAAAATGCGTTTGGTAGCGCTCGGATTCGGCAGGCGTCAGCGCTTTGAGCTGGTTGACGGCCATCCAGGCCACGAAGTTGTCGTTGCAGCAGCGCACTTTAACCCATTGACGGCCTTTTAGTTCCAGGATTTCCACCACCTCGCCAAACAACAATTGGGAGAGCATCTCGCTTCGGTTGGAAGGGGTGCTGCGCAGGGGCGCGATGCTGATTGGACAGATGCCGTAGTGGGCCATGGAAAGCTGCTGTTTTGCAATTCAATTCCAAAAATAATATTTCTTTCGGAATGAGAGGAATTTACCACATAGTTCACATAGTTGTTTCACATACGAGATCACATAGGCGCTCGACTCCAACTTTCATTAAACGCTATGTGCCCTATGTGAAAACCTCTACTGTGCCCTATGTGGTAAAAAACCTATGCACCTATGCAGTAAAAATCAGTTTTCAGGAGGCTTGCAACCTGAAAACTCTTAATAAAACCTACTTTTGCACCGATAACCGTTTTTTTGTCGTTTCAGGTAATTGAACCTATGCACTTCGTGGTGCGAAGCACAAATACAAATCAAATATGCACTTCAAAAAGTACGCCCTCTGTTTAGTTTTCGCCTGCACGGGCGCCGCGCTTTACAGCCAGGATCAACACTTTACCCAATTTTACGCCTCGCCCACCACGCTGAATCCAGCGCTCACGGGCGCTTACACGGGCAAATACCGGCTTTCGTTCATTTACCGCGACCAATGGCGCAACGTATTGGACAACCCCTACGCTACGTTCTCCGCAGCCACCGATTTTCGGTTCCGCATCAAAAGTTACCGCTCGGTTTCCCGCGATGCCGTTGGGGCAGGCGTGTTGTTTTACAGCGACCGGGTGCCGGGCGTGGATTTTTCCACCAACCAGATTTACCTGTCGGGCGCCTACCACAAGGCGCTGAACAAAAATGACGACCACTTTTTGAGCCTTGGGGCCCAGTTCGGCATTTTGCAGCGGAATGTCAATTATGGCTCGCTCAGCTTCAACGACCAGTTCGACGGCACAGGGAGTTATACCGACCCGACCAACGAGGTGTTGCCGGAAAATAATTTTTCTTTTGCCGATTACAACGTCGGCCTCGCCTACGCCTACGCGCCGGAGCGCAAGGCCGGTATTTTTATAGGGGCTGCGATGTATCATATTTCAGAACCACAACTCAGCTTTTTCTACAACGACGAGGAGCCGGAACTCGGTGGCAACAACAAATTGCACCGGAAATATACCGCTTATGTAAGCGGCATTGTCCCGTTGGGCAATTCCGTTCAGTTTTCGCCAAGGGCGTTGGTGTATGCTCAGGGACCGCATTTCGCTGCCAATGCTGGCGCGAATTTCCGCTTTCTGGTCAGCGACATCAGCGGTACTGCGCTGCACCTTGGCGCCTGGGTTCGCCCCGTCAAAAACGAACAGGATAAAATCTTCATGGACGCCATTGTGGGCATGTTCGGGCTGGAATTCAACCGCTTTTTGATCGGCGTGAGCTACGATGCCAACCTGACCGACCTGAACCTGCTGAAACAAGGCCAGGGCGCGCTGGAAATTTCGGTGGCATACCTTGGGGAGTATGATGATGATTTGGTGCTGTGCCCGCAGTTTTAACCGCTCGCGCGGTGGCGCGGTAGCTGAGCGAAGTCGAAGCCCCGCCTCGCGTGCTTTATTTGAGGAGCTCTGCCCTGCTTTAAACTCGTTGGTCTGCCAACTAAAGTTGGCGACCACATAAAAAAACGGACTGCACTTTATCCAAAGTACAGTCCGTATACCACTTAAATTGAAATGAATTGCGCTGATTTTCTTTTTTACTCTACCGAATAAAATACGCCACATTAAACCCAAGCAGCGTACCCGCCTGAAAAGAATCGGCGATGTACGTAACGCCTTTGTATTCCTGTGTGCGCTCGAACCTCGGGTTCAGGATATTTTTTGCCGTAAAGGCCACCGAATAATTTTTGCCAAAGCGCTTCGAAATTTTGAAATCCAACTGCGGCGCTGGCTCTTCGTACACGTCCGGCGTGGCGCGCAGGGCGATGTTGTAAAGTTTGCGGCCTGAAACGTTGAACGCGATGGAGCTTTCCCAACCTTTTTCGAAATCCAAATACGTTAGAATCGCGTTCGCAATGAACGGCGCCTGACCCTGGAAAGGGCGCGTAGTGGTCGTATACGTCGTATCCACATTGCGCGAGTTTTCGATCTCGTCCTGTGGAATCGGGTAGCTTGATTGGATGATGGCAAAGTTGGTGCTGAAGTAAAAATTCTCCAGTGCCGGGCTGATGGCATTCAATTGCTTGCGGAATTCCACTTCCACGCCGTACACTTCCGCGTCTTTTACGTTGATGAACTTCAACTCCGGAATCGTTGCCTGCGGCACAAAAGCGCGCACAATGGCGTTGTCAAATTGCTTGTAGAATGCGCTGATGGCCAGCAATTCACCCGAACGCGGATACAGCTCATAGCGCAAATCGAAGTTCTGGATCAGCGTGCGCTGCAAATCTGGGTTACCGAGGCTGAAAAAACCGTTTTTGGTGTCAAACTGCTCAAACGGCGCCAACTCGCGCAAGTTCGGGCGCGCCAGGGTTTGAGTGGCCGCCAGGCGCACGTTGGCTTTTTCCGACAAGGCGTAAATCAAACTCGCAGAATACGGGTAATCCGTCAGGTCAATTTTGCCTTCCGGTACATTCACGTCGCGGCTGATTACGCTCATGTCCGTGGTTTCCATGCGCAGACCGCCCACAAATTTCAGGCGGGGCGTCAGGTTGTACACGGCCATCAGGTAAGCAGCGATGATGGTTTGATCGCCGGTGTAGAAGTTGCGGTTATTGATCTGGTTGATGTAGTGCCAGCCGGTGGTATAGCGCTGTACGCTGCCGTCGGTATTGAACACAGTATCAATGATGCCGAAGTTGTTGTCATTGAAGAAATCTTCAAATTTGCCGCCAAAAGAAGTGAACGCCCGGTCAGAAGGAATGCCGTTGTTGTTCATTTGATAGCGGTATTCCTCGAATTCCCGCTGTGTGCTGCTGTAAAGCCCTCCCAGCTTGATTTGATTAGAACTTCCTTGTTTGCCTCGGGTCAGAAACGGGATGGTGATGTCAATTTTCCCCTGAAGCTGGTCATCCTGCAAATCGCGGAAGAAGTGGTACGGGAAAGCAATTTCTGAGTTGTTGATGTAGTACTGAGGAACGCCTTCTTCGTCAGGCGCCACTGTGTATGCGAAATAGCGCAAATCCGGCTCTTTCTGGAACGATTTGCCCGAAGTGCCCTGCCATTCGATTTCTATGTTGTTAAGCGCCGGAAAGACGTGACGGCCACTTAACTGGTACGTTGTGAACTGGCGCTGGGTGAAGCTGATGGCATTGGTATTGAAACTTGCCGTAGCATCCGATACCTGACCGAGGTAGCGGCCGGTTTGCGAAAGCGACACGATATCTGCGTCGTTGTTGAAAATTACATTCGCATTGATGATGTTGTTGTTCGACAATTTGTAGCTCAGGTTAAACAGCGCGCCAAGGTGTGGGTTTTCCACGCTGCGCGTTTCTGTTAAATCCTGATAGTCAAACAACTGCGTAGAATTGTTATTGATGTAAGTCGCAACAGTCGCGTTTTCGTAATGGTTGAAATTGCGCGAATAGTTGATGCCCAGCGTGAAGCCGAGGTCTTTGCCGAACACTTTGTAGCGGTCGCCGATGGAAAAGTTGAGGCCGTGGTTGAGCGGCGAAGTTTTTGTCGTAGGCACAAATTCGTGGCTCAGGGCGCGCGAAGATTCGTGGAAAATATTGCGCACGGCCAATGAATCTGGCCTTCTTGCCGTCAAATAAGTACTCGAAGAAAGGCGGTTCCGAACTGCTTCATCCAGGAGGAAATCTGGTTGGTCGCGACTTCCATCGTCTAATCCCAGCCAGTCGGTTTCACCCGCCTGCTGAGTGAGGAAATTGTCATTCATGGAAGCCTGCGTGTTGTAAGCGCCAGCCAGTTCAAAGTGCAGAGTGAATTTATCTGGGAGCGACTTCGTGGTCACATTGACCAAACCGCCGGAAAAATTAGCCGGCAGGTCGGGTGTGAAGGTTTTTGTCGTCACGATATTTTCAATCATCTGCGAAGGAATCAGGTCCAAACTGGAGCTGTTGCGGTACGGGTCTGTGCTGGGCATCGTCACCCCGTTCAGTTGGGACAACGAATAGCGGTCGCCGAGGCCACGCATGACGATAAATTTGCCGTCTTCTACCACCGCGCCGGTCATCTGTTTCATGGCGTCGGCGGCATTGGAGCTGCCCGTGCGGCTGATTTGCTGCGAAGAAATCCCGTCCTGGATAGAAAAGGATTTTTTCTGTAAAGCAATCAGCGAGGCATCGGTATTTTTAACCGCAGTTGCCTGCACCACCACTTCAGTCAGACCAACCGATTCGCTTTCCAGCGGCACATCAAGGGTCGTTACCTCGCCGGCTTTTACGACGACGCCTTTGATCACCTGCTTGGTGTAGGAAATGTAGCTGATTGCAATATCGAAGGTACCAGGGTCTGCTTCAAACGAATAGTTGCCATCAAAGTCGGTGATGGTACCAATGGTATTGTCGTTCACGCCTTCGATGTACACCGACGCCCCAATCAGGGTTTCGCCGCTTACTTTGTCAATTACCTTACCGGAAATAACGCCTTTTTGTGCCAACGCGGGGAGCGCGCACAGGGCGGTCATTAAAGTCGCAATGAATAAAAAGGAAAGCTTGCTCATCTTGTTTTTAATGTTGATTATCAATGCAAAAAGCTAAAGCAGTGGTTTGCATGCCAACTGCTTTAGCTTGTAATAAGATATTAGATGTTAGATATTAGATGTTAGACACTGTTCGATCGGAAAACGAATCTATCTAAAATCTAATGTCTAAAATCTAATATCTCAAAGAATTAGTCTACGATCAGTTTTTTCGTCACAAACTTACCGCCCTGAGTCGTAAACTTGATTACGTACATCCCGGCTGGCAGTGCTGCAATTTCCACGCGGGTCAGTTCGTCTGCGACCGAATTCAGGGTGCGCAGAAGCTGGCCAGAGAGGTCGAAAATTTCGATATTAACTGGTTCGTTGAATTTAGATACTACCGTGAAGGCGCTGGAAGCCGGGTTCGGGAAGATGTTGAACACTTCGTTCAGTGTCACATCTACTTGTTCCGTGCTGTTCACTAAGCCAATGTGCTGGTTCGTCCACAGCGTTGTCCAGCCTCTCAGCCAAAAAGCATCATCGCTTTCCGCGAAAGCGCCTTTGTAATTCACCGAAGTGAAGAACGGATCGCCTGCCGGATAGGTCGCCAATTGGGTATTGTAAGCAGCGCCCGTTGACAACACCCTCGGGTCAAGCATGTTGTCCTGCTGGCGGCTGATGCGCAGGATTTGCGGATCGGCGATGGCGTTGTTGTTCGTGTTCAGGTGGTTGATAAGTACAGATCCAGTTGGATCGTCCTGGGTAGGTTGGCCCGAAGTTACGCGGATGATCCCCGTACCCGTTGCATCAATCGTGGTGTTCGTACCGCATTCCCAGAACAGGTTGTTCAGGATTTTCAGGTCACCGCTCACCAATTTCTGATGCGCGTCATTGGTGCCTGTGTTTTTGTCCTGTACTTCCAGTGCTTTGTTCTTTTGCGAAGCAACAATGCAATTCGCTACTGTACCAGCCGTGCCAGCGCGGAACAACCAGCCTAATGGGTTGGAAGCCGCAGCGCCCGGGCCGGAGCCGATATGCGTCCAGTTGTAAACCGTTGGGTTGGAAGAAGGCGTCAGGTCATCCGGCGTAGAGCCATCCAATTCGCCACCAAGGTCAGCAACATCTTCGCGCTGGATCGAGAACCAAAACTGGCCTTTACCCGTGTATACTTCGTCCCAGTCATAGCTGTCGTCTTCGGCGAAAGCCACCACTGCATATTTCAGGTTGGGCGCACCACCGAAAAATTCGATGCCGTCGTCAGAGTTGGCGTATACTTCGATGTATTCGAGCGTCGTACCGCTACCAACCGCAGCAAGGGACAAACCGTTCAATTCACTACTAGAAACAATCTGGCGGCCACCGTGGCGGATGGTGACGTACTTCAGCACACCAGAGTTGTCTGTGTTATCCGTGCCACCATAATTACCGCGTGGTTCTGTTGTCGGAATCCCTTCAAGGTTTGCCGTTGGGTTGCCGTTTTTCTGCGTAATGCCTTTGCCAAGCAGGGCCAAACCGCCCCAGAGGGAAACATCCGTTGGGCCAAGGTCAAATGCATCTTCTACATCATCCGCTTCAGCTGTAAAGATAATCGGCTGATCTACGGTGCCTTCTGCGAAAATTTTACCACCGCGGGCAACAACTAAAGCGGAAGGATTGCCAACATCGGCGCGCTCCGTGAATTTCACTACGGTGCCTGCTTCAATAGTCAGGGTAGCACAGTCTTCTACGAAAAGTACGCCGTCAACAACGTAAGTTTTGTCGTTGGTCCAAACGATGTTTTGGCAAGGCTCCACATCGGCATCCGTTACAAACTCGATCTGACCGCCCTGCGTCAGGTCTTTCAGGTGATTGTTGCGGGCAAGCGCCGTCCAACCCTGAATCCAAAGGTCAGAAGCGAATGGGCTGAATGCGCCTTTATAAGAAACTTGTGTAAAGAAATCATTTGCAGGTACTGCTGCCAGCGCCGTATTTACTGCTGCACCGCTGCCGCTTGGGCGCGGGTCGAGGTTGTTGTCCTGAATACGGCTGATGCTCTGGATGCCTGGGTTATCAAGCAGGTTAGCGTTCATTACCAGATTGTTGGTAATCGTTACACCAGACATATCATCCTGGGTAGGCTGGCCGGAAGTAACCCGAATAATGCCGGTAGCAGGAACTGCGTCAAGGGTCGTATTGCCGCCTGCTTCCCAGAACAGGTTGTTCAGGATTTTTAGCTCACCGTTGAGCATTTTCTGATGGGAATCGTTCGTACCGGTGTTTTTATCCTGAATTTCTATGGCTTTGCCTTTTTGAGCGACCACCATGGAGTTGGCTACTGTACCGGCAGTACCGGCTCGGAACAACCAGCCCAATGGGTTGGAAGCTGCGGCGCCAGGACCTGCACCAATGTGCGTCCAGTTGTAAACCGTTGGGTTGGAAGAAGGTGACAAGTCATCCGGCGTGGAACCATCCAATTCACCGCCAAGGTCAGCGACATCAGCGCGCTGAATCGAGAACCAGAACTGGCCCTGTCCTGTGTAAACTTCATCCCAGTCGTAGCTATCATCTTCGGCGAATGCCACTACTGCATATTTCAGGTTGGGTGCGCCACCGAAAAATTCGATGCCGTCGTCAGAGTTTGCGTATATTTCAATGTATTCCAAAGTGGTGCCACTACCTACCGCAGCGAGGGATAAGCCGTTCAATTCGTTACCAGAAACAATTTGGCGTCCACCGTGGCGGATAGATACATACTTCAAAACGCCAGAGTTGTCCGTATTGTCATCACCACCGTAGTTACCGCGTACTTCTGTCGTTGGAATGCCTTCCAGGTTGGCGTTTGCGTTGCCGTTTTTCTGCGTGATGCCATTACCCAGAATGGCCAGACCTCCCCACAAAGAAACGTCAGTTGGTCCCAAGTCGAGGGGATCGCTTACATCATCTGCTTCGGCAGTGAAAATGATCGGCTCTTCAGCCGTACCTTCTGCGAAAATTTTGCCGCCACGGGCGATAATGAGAGCAGAAGGGTTGCCCACTTCGGCAAGCTCGGTGAATTTCACCACAGTACCTGCTTCGATGGTCAACGTTGCGCAGTCTTCGACAAAAACAAGGCCGTTAAGCAAATAGGTTTTATCTTTTGTCCAAACCACGTTTTCACAAGGCTGGATGCTGCTGTCGTCAATGTTAACAATTTCTCCACCCGACAAATCAGCAAGGTGGTTGTTGCGGTCAAGTGCAGTCCAGCCTTTGATCCACAATTCATCTGCAAACGGGCTGAAAGCGCCTTTATAGTTAACTTCCGTAAAGAAATCACCAGCAGGTAATGCTGCTAAATCCGTATTGTATGCTGCGCTGTTGCCGGAAGGGCGCGGGTCTAAACCATTGTCCTGCGTACGGCTGATGCTGGTGATTTTAGGATCTGCAATCAGGTTGTTGTTCATCACCAGATTGCTGGTTATGGTTGCGCCGGTTGGGTCGTCCTGAGTAGCCTGACCAGAGGTTACGCGGATGACGCCACTTGCAGAAGCATCTAAGCTGGTATTGGCGCCGGCTTCCCAGATCAGGTTGTTCAGGATGCGCAGTTCGCCATTCAGCATTTTCTGATGCGCATCGTTGGTGCCGGAGTTTTTATCCTGGATTTCGATCGCTTTCCCTTTTTGAGCAACCACAATCGAGTTGGCCACCGTGCCGGCCGTACCGGCGCGGAACAACCAGCCAAGTGGATTGGCTGCCGCTGCATTAGGGCCTGCGCCGATATGTGTCCAGTTGTAAACTGTTGGGTTGGAAGAAGGCGACAGGTCATCTGGTGTAGAACCATCTAATTCACCACCAAGGTCGGCCACATCCGGGCGCTGGATCGAGAACCAGAACTGGCCCTGGCCCGTGTAAACTTCATCCCAGTCGTAGCTGTCGTCTTCGGCGAAAGCCACCACTGCATATTTCAGATTCGGAGCGCCACCGAAAAATTCAATGCCGTCGTCCGAGTTTGCGTAAATTTCAATGTATTCCAATGTAGTGCCGCTACCAACAGCAGCAAGCGTTAAACCGTTTAATTCGTTGCCTGAAACGATTTGACGACCGCCATGGCGGATCGAAACGTATTTGAGTACGCCGGAATCATCTGTATTGTCGTTGCCACCGTAAAGACCGCGTGGTTCGCTGGTCGGGATACCTTCTACGCTAACCTCAGCGTTCCCATTTTTTTGCGTAACCCCATTTCCAAGGATGACCAGACCTCCCCAAAGAGAGACATCTGTTGGTCCTAAGTCAGTTGGATCGTTGGTATCATCTGCTTCGGCAGTAAAGATGATGGGTTCTTCCGGCGTCCCTTCTGCAAAAATTTTACCGCCGCGGGCGATAACTAGGGCAGAAGGATTGCCAACTTCGGCAAGTTCTGTAAATTTCACTACTGTGCCTGCTTCGATGTTCAGGGTGGAACCATTTTCCACAAAAACAAGGCCATTCAGTAAGTAGATTTTGTCTTTTGTCCAGTTTACCGTCTGCCCCGGCGCGATGTCGGCGTCACTGATCGGAACGATCGGTTGCGCGACTGCCTGGAGGGTCAGCAGTAGGAAAGGAAGAAATAGAGCGTAAAGCGTACGGTTCATAAAAGAGCTTTTTTAGTTTATTAAAACCGGTGCAAGATTACGCCGCCAGTATAAACTCGCTATTAATCGTTTGTTAAGTTATTATTAAGCCTTCCATGTGTTTGTAAGAGTGGCCGGAGTTGTTTTTATTTGCAGTACACAATGATGTGAAATCAACCACAATGACTATGCAGAAAGTACTACTTCTCAGTCTCGCGCTCCTGGTGCAGACAATCCCAGCCAGCGCTCAACTCTGGCTCGAACTGGGCGCGCGCGCCGGTTTTCATTTTAATGGCATGTTTAATGACAACATTGCCAACGACCCTCAGCACGATTACAGCCTGGGGCACGCCTTAGCATCGGGATTGGTAGCCGGCATCAATGTGGGCGATTACCACGGCATCAACCTGGAAGTTGTTTTGGCAAACAACCAGCAACAATTCAACTTCAGGGGGAGCGATTCTACTGGCACAGGGTCTTTTGTGAACCGGCTCAACTGGAAAACCACCGAGCTGAATTTGCTCTATCGCTATTATTCTGACTTCGGCGCTTATGTCGAGCTCGGCCCTAAAATTGCTTACATCCGCGAAATCCGCCAAAGACTGGGCATTGAGCCCGTGGACCTCAACGGAGAATACGAATCTTCTTATTTGGCCGGTATCTTTGGTATCGGGGGCTTCCTGGCAGCCAATGAAACCTTGACGCTCAAAATTGGCTTGCGTGCCGACTACGCTTTAGCCGACCTGGTTTCCGCCAAAGGAAAGGCAGATAACTACCCGGCGTTTTATACCTCCTATCCTTCACAGAAACCAACCCGCCCATTTCGAATCGGGATTTCACTGGAACTGTGCTTCGGCGTGGGCGGCATCGCCAGCGCTCAGTGCGGCAGCCGCAACCTGATGTTTGGTACGCGGTACCGGTAGTAGGAAATTGGTTGAATTGGTTGAATTGGTTGAACTTGGAAAAGAAAAATGTATACAATTCAACTGCTTTGGCGAGTTTAACTTCTCCCGGTTTTGGCAATGGCGCGAAAATCGCTTTCTTTGCGCAACCTTTTCAATGAGGGAATGTTGGAAAGACTGTATTGTTT
>JALHRK010000011.1 GCA_022841505.1 Saprospiraceae bacterium
GGGGATGTATGAAAATCCGCTCGATGACCACCTCTGGCATTTCATCGCTTACTCGGCGGGGACGGGGGGCAGCATGCTCATCATCGGCTCGGCAGCAGGCGTCGCAGCAATGGGGATGGAACGCATAGATTTTATCTGGTATCTGAAAAAAATAGCCTGGTTAGCGGCACTTGGATTCATTGCCGGCGCGCTGACTTTTATTTTGCTGACATAAGCACTTTCGGGGTTTCTCAATATATGGTTTGTCCTGAAACCAGATGGCTAAAAAAAACTTGGTAAATTTTGCTTTCAAAGCAATTTATTGAAGGTGGAATAATGATGAAATATTCTACATTTACCTCCGGTTTTTTACACTTAATTTCCTGTTTTTTATACGAAAACAAAACGACAAACCATGTTAACCGGAGTCATTGTCTGTTTCATCATTGGCTACTTAGCGATTGCCTTTGAGCACCCACTTAAATTAGACAAAACTGTTCCTGCGCTCGTCATGGGCGCGCTGTGCTGGGCTATGATTTCCATAGGACACCTCGGCATCGTTGGGGAACACGACTTAGTGGTCACTTATACCGGCGATTCTGAAAAATACTACGACGGGCTGAATGTCATCCTGTTGCACCGAATAGGCAAAATTGCGGAAATCCTGTTTTTTCTGGTCGGCGCCATGACCATTGTAGAGTTGGTGGATCTGCATAAGGGTTTTTCGGTCATTACCAACCGAATCCAAACCAATAGCAAACGAAAGATGCTGATCATCATCAGCGTCCTTGCCTTTTTCCTTTCCGCGGTGCTCGACAACCTGACGACGACCATCGTACTTATTTCGCTGTTGCGCAAATTAGTGCCCAATCGGGAAGACCGCCTTTGGTATGCGTCCATCGTGGTCATTGCAGCCAATGCGGGCGGTGCATGGACGCCCATCGGGGATGTGACGACGACCATGTTGTGGATTGACAAAAAAGTATCCACTCTCCACCTGATCGAAATCCTCTTTTTGCCTTCTGCGATCTGCCTTGCGGTCCCGGTTTTGGTGCTTTATTTTTCCAAAACTTTTTCGGGAAAATTGGCTGCGCCTGAGCTTGATCCCCATGCAGAAAAAGAAAAGCAGAAACTGCTCAGCAGCAATGTGATGTTCATTGCCGGAATCAGCGCACTGATTTTTGTGCCGATTTTTAAAGCCCTGACGCACTTGCCCCCCTATATTGGCATGGCTTTGGCGTTAGGAGTGGTGTGGCTGATTTCAGAGTACATTCATCCCGAAGAAGATTTTACAGAAGAACGCAAGCAAAAATATACCGCCCTACATGCCCTGTCGCGCATTGAAATGTCCAGCATTCTGTTCTTTCTGGGCATCCTGCTGGCTGTTGGCTCCCTGGAAACGATGATGGTCGTAGGGCCCGACGGCGCCCAAATGGGACTTTTGCAAAGTTTAGCGGTACGGCTCGAAACCGCGGTTCCCGATCAAAATATTGTCATCATCCTGATCGGCGTTTTGTCGGCAGTGGTGGACAATGTACCCTTAGTAGCTGCGACCATGGGGATGTATGAAAATCCGCTCGATGACCACCTCTGGCATTTCATCGCTTATTCAGCGGGCACGGGCGGCAGCATGCTCATTATTGGCTCGGCAGCGGGTGTTGCGGCCATGGGAATGGAACGCATTGATTTCATCTGGTACATGAAAAAAATAGCCTGGTTAGCGGCGCTTGGATTCCTTGCGGGTGCTTTGGTCTTCATTCAATTGTCGAAGCTTTATTAAGAATTACGGCCTCGGGTGGTTAAATTTGCCGCGTCAAGCCAACCTTATTCTACTGAACGGCATTATGAACAAGTACACAACCATTCGAAACATGCAGAATTTATCGCTCAGGGGAGCCGGACTATTATTTTGTACACTACTGCTGGCCAGTGCGTGCGGACCGAAGACAGAGCATCAGATTGTCGGAAACTGGCAAGCCACCGCCGTATTGGAAGAAGGCGATTCGCTTGAAGTAGATCCGCAATATATCAAACTGAATTTGACAAAAAACAAAGGATATACCTACAACGGGCCGCTCAAATATGAAGAATCGGGCAGCTACTATGTGGAGTCAAAATACCTTTACACCCTCGATACCCTTAACCAGGCTTCAACCGAGAAGGCGGTTGAAATCGTAAAACTGACGGAAGACTCCCTTCAGCTTTTAATGAAAGAAGGCGCCCGCGAGCGCCTTCTTAAGTTCGTTAAAGTGCAATAAGAGGAGGATGTAAAAGGTAAAAGGCAAGGGACAATAGGCAAAGTGCAAGATGGCAAAGTGCAAGTTTGCGTGTTTGCCTATTTGCCTTTTGCCAACTTGCAAATTTGCCTCTTATGACACAGCCACCTCTAAATTAAAGCTCCAGGTCTATATCAAACGCTTCGTGCCAGGGCAGGCCGCAGCGGTTCAGTTCGGTCATAAACGGATCTGGGTCCATTTGTTCTACATTGAAGACGCCTTTGCCCGACCATTTGCCCTGCAACACCATCATTGCACCGATCATGGCCGGCACGCCAGTGGTGTAGGAAACAGCCTGGGTGCCCGTTTCTTTGTACGCTTCCGGGTGGCTGCAATTGTTCCAAACATAATAGGTGCGCTCTTGGCCGTCTTTGATGCCCCGAATGCGGCAACCGATGGACGTAAAGCCAGAATAGTTTTCGCCGAGGTCACCCGGATCCGGCAACACTGCTTTCAGAAACTCCAGCGGCACAATATCCACTCCTTTAAACCGCACCGGTTCGATGCCCGCCATGCCAATGTTCTGGATCACACGCAGGTGGGTGAGGTATTCGTCGCCGAAGGTCATCCAAAAGCGCGCCCGCTTCAGGGTTGGGTAGTGCTTCACGAGGCTTTCCAATTCTTCGTGGTACAGCACATACGAGTTTTTGGGGCCAATTTCCGGGTAGTTCAACGCTTTCATGACGGAGTGCGGCGGAATTTCCACCCACTCGCCGTTTTCGTAATACCGTCCGTTTTGGGTAATCTCGCGGATGTTGATTTCCGGGTTAAAATTGGTGGCAAACGCCTTGCCGTGGCTGCCTGCATTTGCGTCTACGATGTCGAGGTAGTGAATTTCATCGAAGTAGTGCTTTGCGGCGTAAGCCGTGAAAACATTCGTTACGCCCGGGTCGAACCCGCAACCCAATAAGGCCATAATCCCGCGTTCTGCAAAGCGCTCCTGATACGCCCACTGCCAGTGGTATTCAAATTTCGCGACGTCTTTGGGTTCGTAGTTCGCCGTATCCATATAATTGACCCCCGTTTCCAAGCAAGCGTCCATGATGGTCAGATCCTGATAAGGGAGCGCAACATGAATCACGAGGTCAGGTTTAAAAGAGCGGATCAGCGCCACCAATTCGGGCACGTTTTCTGCATCCACAGCAGCGGTTTCAAAGCTTTTGTGGCCGGTGTCGCGTTTCACCGCAACGGCAATTTCATCACATTTGGATTTGGTGCGGCTGGCAAGCAGGATGTCCGAAAATACTTCCGGATGCTGGGCACATTTGTAGGCTACGACCCGGCCAACGCCGCCTGCACCGATAATAAGCGCTCTTGACATATTATTTTCAGATTTTATTTTTGTTGAAAAATGAGATGACCATTTCACTTTGCTTTTGACCAAAAAACTCCCTCATGAAACGAATGTTAAAAATGCCCCCTGCCTCCTGCCAACTGAAAAACTGCCAACTGCCAACTAAGAAAGCCCGAGTTCCTTCCCTTTCTCCAACATAAACGCATGCGCAGAAGCATGGTTGTTTTCGATGACCCCGTCGAGGATGGCATCTCGGATGGCGTTTTTGATGATGCCGACTTCTTTGCCGGGCGGGATGCCGAAGGTGCTCATGATTTCTTCGCCGCTCACCGGGGGTTGCCAGTTACGGAGGTGGTCTTTTTCCTCCACCTCTTTCAGGCGTTGGCGCACCAATTCGTAGTTTTCCAAATACCCTTTGACTTTTTCCGGATTTTTGGAAGTGATGTCGGCTTCACAAAGCAACATGAGGTCGTCAATGTCGTCGCCGGCATCGAACAACAAGCGCCGGATGGCTGAGTCGGTGATGTTTTCTTTGGTCAGGCTGATGGGACGCAGGTGCAATTGTACTAATTTTTGCACGTATTTCATTTTGTGGTCCATCGGAAGCTTCAACCGACTGAAAATGCGCGGCGTCATGGCCGCGCCGAGGGCTTCATGGCCATGGAAAGTCCATCCCTGATCCGGGAAATAGCGCTTGGTTGGCGGTTTGGCGATGTCGTGGAGAATGGCCGCCCAACGCAGCCACAGGTCGTCGGTTTTCCGGCAAAGGTTGTCCAAAACCTGGAGGGTGTGGTAAAAATTGTCTTTGTGCCCCTTCCCATTGCGCACTTCCACGCCTTGCAGCGCTGCCATTTCCGGAAAAATAATCTGTAGCAGCCCCGTATTGAACAACAATTTAAAGCCCACCGAGGGCTGGTCGCACTGGATGATTTTGTTCAGTTCGCCGGTAATGCGTTCGTAGGAAACAATGTTGATGCGTTGCTTAAATTTGGAAATGCCCTGCAACGTCGTTTCATCAATTTTAAAATCCAATTGCGTCGCGAAACGAATGGCCCGCATCATGCGCAGGGGGTCGTCCGAAAAAGTCTTTCCTGGCTCCAACGGCGTTTTGAGTACCTTTTCTTCCAAATGATGCAAGCCGTCGAAAGGGTCAATAATGCTGCCAAAGTCCCCTTCATTGAGGCTTACCGCCAAGGCATTGATGGTGAAATCGCGGCGGTTTTGGTCGTCTTCCAGTGTACCTTCTTCCACACTTGGCTTGCGTGAATCCTGGCGGTATGACTCTCTTCGGGCGCCCACAAACTCGATTTCCATGTCGTTGTGCTTCAGCATGGCGGTTCCAAAGCGGCTGTAAACAGCAACCCGCGGCATGGGGCGAAGTTTGGCTGCTACTTTTTCAGCCAACTCGATGCCGCTGCCCACACAGACAATGTCCATGTCTTTTGAGGGACGCGCCAGCAACCGGTCGCGCACATAACCACCTACGACATAAGCCGGGTAGCCCAGTTCGTGCGAAGCCTCGCTGACGATCTGAAAAATCTTTCGCTCAAAATCCTGTATCTTAAAAACCACGTCGCTTGATTTTAGGCAAGTTCGGTTGCCATGCTGAACTGTTGTTCGATTTCATCCAAAATGCTGAAAAGGATTTCGGGTGAATTTTCGGTGACCAACAATTTCCGGTATTCTTTAATATTGGGGTAGCCGCGGAAATAATTCGTGTAATGCCTGCGCATTTCCACCACGCCTAATTTTTCACCTTTCCACTCAATTGAACGGCGCAGGTGTTCCCGGGCGGCGTCCACGCGGGCGGAAGTTTCCGGAGGCGGCAACAATTCGCCGGTGGCGAAATAGTGTTTGATTTCGCGGAAAATCCAGGGGTAACCAATGCTGGCCCTTCCGATCATGATGCCATCCACGCCGTAGCGGTCGCGGAATAATTTTGCTTTTTCCGGACTATCTACATCGCCATTGCCGAAAATCGGGATGTGGATGCGCGGATTTTCCTTCACTTTGGCAATCCATTCCCAGTTGGCTTCGCCTTTGTACATCTGTTTCCGGGTGCGGGCGTGGATGGAAAGCGCCTGAATACCAATGTCCTGGAGCCTTTCCGCCACTTCCAGAATGTTGATGGTATTGTCGTCCCAGCCCAGCCGGGTTTTGACGGTCACGGGTTTATCGGTGGCTTTTACAATAGCCTCCGTCAGGCGTACCATAAGGGGAATATCCTGGAGCAGGCCAGCACCGGCCATTTTGCAGGCGACCTTATTCACCGGGCAACCATAATTGATGTCAATAATATCGGGATTGTGCGCGGCTATGATTTCTGCGGCCTGCACCATGCTCTCCAATTGGCCGCCAAAAAACTGGATGCCAATTGGCCGCTCGTAGTCGAAAATATCGAGCTTTTGCCAGCTTGACTTTGCATCGTGGACGAGGCCGTCGGAAGAGATAAATTCCGTATACATCAAATCGGCGCCCTCGCGTTTGCACAAAGCGCGGAACGGCGGGTCGCTCACGTCTTCCATGGGCGCCAGCAACAGCGGGAATTCTCCGATTTCGACCGAGCCGATTTTTACCATTTTATCTTTTTAATCTCTTTTACCACATCGTTCACAATAGATGTTTTCACATAGAACACATAGCCACCCGCTTTTTTCAAATCTGATCCTGCTTATGTTCCTGACCCCCCCAATTCGTCGGGGCAAGTGTAAAGATTCTATGTACTTTCGTGGTAGGTAGTTGTATTTTTTCAAAAACCCTAGTCAAACTTCGCGCAAAAGTAAGGCGAATTGCGCCAAAACCGTCCTTTGTTTTCAAAAAACAATTCTGATCTTGGCTTCTATAAGTTTTTTTACTGCACATAGGTCTTACTCTGTGGGACTCTGCGTTCCTCCGCGAGACTCTGTGTAATTAAAGCGACGCGGAGTTTCCCGGAGTTAACACAGAGTTTCACAGAGTTGGGTTAAAGTTGCTTTTATTCCACTCGTGTCTGGCCTTACCTTTTAGTCGGTGTCTGTTTTTTAGAGTTCGAGAGCAAGGCATGCGAAGGGCCAAAAGTGGGGGTTTACTCGCGTAAATGGCCAATTTTTGTTTCGACTCCGCTCAACAACCGGTCATTGAGCTGGTGGCTGAGCGCAGTCGAAGCCAAGTCGAAATGAACGCCGCTATCGGACTATAAAAACAGACACTAAGCTGCGGCATCAACAAAAAACATTTCGACATTCCCAATGTTCTTGGCAGGAATTGGACCGCGGGGCGTAAACTTGAAATGATCTTTTACGAAATTGTAAGTCGTACCGGAAACATTAACCTTACCGGGCTTGCTGCCTTCTTCCATTCGGGCGGCCACATTCACGGTATTGCCCCAGATGTCGTAGGCAAATTTATGCGTACCCACCACGCCCGCTACCAAGGGGCCCGTGTGGATGCCAATGCGCACATCGAAGGCTGGCGTATTGTTGCGCTCTTTTTCTGCTTTCCAGGTTTCTATAAACTGTCGCATTTCCAGTGCTGCCTTTACCACCCGGACGGGATGGTCGTTGTCGTCGGCCTTCAACCCGCCGGCGCACATGTAGGCATCGCCAATGGTTTTGATTTTTTCCAATTGGTAGCGGCCTGATATTTCATCGAATGCGCGGAAGCAATAATCCAATTCTTTGACCAACTGTGCGGGCGTCATGCCGGCTGCCACGCGGCTGAAGTCCACAAAATCGGTGAACAGCACCGTAACCATATCGTGTTGCCGGGCTGCAGCGGCGCCAGTCATTTTCAGTTCTTCGGCGACCGCGATGGGCAGGATGTTCAGCAGCAATTCGTCGGAGCGTTGATGCGCGGCTGCGATGTCGTGGTTTTTTTGTTCCAGCAGTTTGTTCAGTTTTCGCAGGGTTCGGTACCGGTAAAACAGGCCAGCTGCAATCACCAAAACTGCAAGGGATATGACGGCGAGCAGGTTGCGCTGGCTGCTTTGCAGGGCCAACTGGCTGTCGCGTTCGTTGAGTTCCATTTCCTGGCGCGTCAGCAACAGCGAGTCGCCGAGCATGTGGATGGACAAAGAGTCGAGCAGGTTTTGCTGGCGCGACAACAAAAACTGCTGTCGCAGTTGCGCCTCTGTCATGGCTTCCAATTCTTTTTCTTTGGCGCGCATGGCTTTTTCGAGCGCAACTTTTTCGACGTTCAGGCTTGCAATTTGTGCATTCATGTCGCTTTGGCGCTTTTCGGCTCCGGGCATCTTGTCGTCTATGACTTTCAGCACGTTATCCGGCAATTTAGGCGTCTCCACAGCCATTACGCCGGAATTGTCGGGGGGCTTCGGTACGTTAGGGTTGAGCGAAGCCAGCAATTCCCGGTTTTTGCTTTTTAAATTGGCATCTATCGTCAGGGTATTGCTTTCTTTCAGCATCCTGAGCGCTTTAGTCCGGCTGCGTACCGGACTTTTACCGCTTTCAATCAGTGCTTTAGCCCCTTCGTGGAGCGCGATGGCCATACCTTCGTTACTGCCTGCTTTTTGCGCCAGGCGGTAAGCGTCGTCAATCAGGCGCTGCACCTTGTCGTAATTCTGTGACAAGCGCGCTTCTTCTGCCTGTTTGATTTTTTCAGTAAAACTGGTGGCTTGCGCAACTATGTTATTTGCGCAAAGCAGCAAAATCACGATTCCAAAAAAATACTTGCTCATAGTATATATGGTATATCTGCGTACTGGGTTTTAAAAAATAGACCGCCCTGTTCTGGTTGTAAACAATTCCAGCGCCATCACGCCCGCCACGGAATTTCCGCGTTCATTCAACTCCGGGCTCCACACCGCAATTGCCAGCAAAGCCGGGATTACGCTGACGATGCCGCCGCCTACGCCACTTTTGCCCGGCATGCCCACCCGGAAAGCGAACTCGCCTGCTTCGTCGTAAAAACCGCAGGTCATCATCACCGCGTTCAGGCGTTTGGCCTGGCTGTCGGTCAGGATGCGTTCGCCGGTTGCGGGAATGACCCCGTGATTGGCTAAATAAAGAAACGCTTTCGCCAATTCGCGGCACGACATCATGATGGCGCATTGGTGAAAATAGACATCCAATACCTGCTCAATCGGGCTCACGATATTGCCATGGCTTTTTAAAAAATTGACCAGCGCTGTGTTGGTGAATCCCGTTTCGCGCTCCGACCGGGCAATGTCAAGATCGTATTCAATATCGGAAATGCCCGATATTTTTCGTACAAAATTGAGGATGTCTGCTTTCGGATCAGGCAGGTGCTGGATGAGCACATCCGTCACCACCAAAGCCCCTGCGTTGATGAAAGGGTTGCGCGGCTTGCCTTTTTCGTATTCCAACTGCACCAAAGAATTGAAGGCGCTGCCGGAAGGCTCCAGCCCCACACGTTTCCACAACTCCTCCCCCACCATTGCAAACGCCATTGTCAGGGTGAATACCTTGGAAATACTTTGGATAGAGAACCGCTCGTTTGCGTCGCCAATGCTGTATTCCTGTCCAGCTAAAGTTTCGAGTGCGATGCCGAACTTCTTCGGATCGGTATTTTTGAGTGCGGGGATGTAGCTGGCTACTTTGCCTTTGCCAAAAAGCGGCTGCACATCCCGCCGGATGCTTTCAAGGATATGCTGGTAATCGGTCATGGTTGCTGTTGCTCCGTCAAAGGTAACACCTTTTGAAAAGGTGTCACTTTATGTCACCTTGCGGCAAAATTGCTTCTTAATCCTATAAGAACGATCCTGTTATACGTTGGTTTTGGCACTTTGTTGTATTGGATACAAAATTACCATTTCGATTAAGCTGGCAGGCATTTTTAAAGGCTGGAATGTAAACGGAAGAATAATTTTTACTTTTACTGCGATACAAAGCAACAACATGGACACCCTCGACGCAATACAGATCAATTTCAAACCCGAACAATTGGCGCTTTTGAACGCCTGCTTAGCGTTTTTGATGTTCGGCGTGGCGCTGGATTTGAAAACGACGCATTTTGAATACGTCTGGCAGCATCCGAAAGCTTCTTTGGTGGGCCTCACTTCACAGCTCATTCTTTTGCCCGCGTTGACGTTGGGGTTGATTTACGCGTTGCAGCCTCCTATGAGTGTGGCTTTGGGCATGGCGTTGGTGGCCGCTTGTCCGGGCGGCAATGTATCCAATTTTGCGGTACACCTTTCCAAAGGCAATACAGCGCTGTCTGTGACGCTGACCTCCGTGTCCACCATCGCAGCCATCATCACCACCCCGGTCATTTTTTCTATTGTTGTAAAATTCCTGCCGGGCGCCGATGCCTTGGCCAAAGACATTGCGGTTTCGCCCGGACAAATGCTGGGCTCCATTGTGCAACTAATTTTGATCCCGCTCCTGGTCGGTATGGCACTTGCCTATCGCTTTCCGCAATTCACCGACCGCATCCGGCGACCGGTTCGCATCCTTTCTTTGGTCGTTTTTATTGCATTTATCATTGTGGCCATTGCCGCCAATCTGGAAAACATCTACCAGCACCTTTCGCTGGTATTTTTTATTGTGCTGATCCACAACGGCCTGGCGCTTTTAACCGGCTACAACTTTGCGCGCCTGTTTCGCTTGCCGGTGACTGATGCACGTGCTATTTCCCTCGAAACGGGCATCCAAAATTCCGGGCTCGGGCTCATCCTTATTTTTAACTACTTCGACGGCATGGGCGGTATGGCGATGATTGCGGCGTGGTGGGGTGTGTGGCATTTGGTTTCGGCATTTGCGCTGGCGATGTGGTGGGGGAAGGAGGATTTGAAGATGAGTTGATTTGAAGATTTGAAGATTGGGGAAGGTGATTTGAAGATTGGGGAAGGTGATTTGAAGATTTGAAAATTTGAGGATTTGAAGATTTGGGTGTTAGGAATGTTCAAATTTGCATCATTCCACGACCCAGGTGCAGCGCACCCAAATATTTGTAGAACCATGGGAATGAGGGGTGGCCAGGTGCAGCGCACCCAAATATTTGTAGAACCTGCCAATCCACATTTCCCCCTTTTGGAGGGACTACCATTCCAAAGAATGCCTGTATATTCATGCCCTCAAAGAGAACAGTACCTTAATCAAAATACATTGACATGCGAAAAACACTTTGTTTAGCCCTCCTGGCATTGCTTTTGGCGGTTTCACCCGCTTTGGCACAAAAGAAAAAAGCAGATGCGCCGGCCAAATCCGAAGCTTCTAAAAAAGAAGAAAAAAAAGATCCTTTCAACTCCGGCACCTTTTCAGGGCTGAGTTTCCGATCCATCGGGCCGGCGGTGACTTCGGGCCGGATTTCCGATTTTGCGGTCAATCCCGACAATACGGCGGAATACTACGTGGCCTCTGCTTCGGGCGGCGTTTGGAAAACCACCAACCACGGCACCACGTTTTCGCCGATTTTTGACGGGCAAGGCTCCTATTCCATCGGTGTGGTGAAGCTCGATCCTTCCAATCCCGGCACGGTTTGGGTTGGCACGGGCGAAAACAACAACCAGCGCTCGGTGGCTTACGGCGACGGCGTTTACCGCAGCGACGACGGCGGAAAAAGCTGGAAAAATATGGGGTTGAAAAACTCGGAGCACATTTCCGGCATCATCGTTGACCCGACCAATTCCAACACGATCTGGGTCGGCGCTTACGGCCCGGTTTGGAAAGAAGGCGGTGAGCGCGGGGTGTATAAATCCACCGACGGCGGCGCTACCTGGACCAACGTTAAAGCGGTGAGCGACTACACCGGCTGCAACGACCTCATCATGGATCCGCGCAACCCGAACGTGTTGTACGCGGCTTTCCACCAGCGCATGCGCAAAGTATTTACCTACATCGGCGGCGGCCCCGAATCTGCGGTTTTCAAAACGACGGACGGCGGCGCAACCTGGAAAAAGCTCGAAGGCGGATTGCCCGGCGGGGACGTAGGGCGCATCGCAATCAACATTTCGCCAGTCAATCCCGATGTGTTGTACGCTGTAGCGGAAGCGCCGGATGGCAAAGGCGGCATTTACCGATCGGCTGACCGCGGCGCAAGCTGGCAAAAACAAAGTGGCTTTTTCACCTCCGGCAATTATTACCAGGAAGTGACCTGCGATCCTAAAAACGTCAACCGCATTTTCATCACCGATACGTATTACCAGGTGAGCGACGACGGTGGAAAAACCGTGCGCAACCTCGGTGAAATCAACAAACATATTGACAACCACTGTATCTGGATTGATCCGGCCAATACCGACCACCTGCTGGTGGGCTGCGACGGCGGGATTTACGAAACCTGGGATTTTGCGAAAAGCTGGGATTTCAAATCCAACCTGCCGGTGACACAGTTTTATAAAGTTTCTACGGACAATGCCTTGCCGTTCTACCATGTGCATGGCGGCACGCAGGATAACTTCAGTCTGGGCGGCCCCAGTCGCACCCATTCCGGCAACGGCATTGTGAATTCCGACTGGTACGTGACTTCAACGGGCGACGGTTTTGAAACGCAGGTGGACCAAAGCAACCCGGACATCATTTACGCGCAGGCACAATACGGCTATCTGTCGCGCTTCGACCGGAAAAGCGGCGAAAGCCTCGACATCCGGCCCACCGAAGGCGAAGGCGAAGCTGCTTACCGCTGGAACTGGGATGCACCACTGCTCATCAGCCAGCACAGCAACACGCGCTTGTATTTTGGCGCCAACAAGCTTTTCCGCACGGATGACCGGGGCAATTCCTGGAAAACCATCAGCCCCGACCTGACCCGGCAAATTGACCGCAACAAATTGGAGGTGATGGGCAAAGTGTGGAGCGTGGACGCCATTGCAAAAAACGGCAGCACGGATATTTACGGCCAGTTGACCACCATCGCCGAATCGAAACTCAATCCGGATTTGCTTTGGGTGGGAACCGACGATGGACTCATCCAGGTATCCAACAACGGCGGGCAGAGCTGGACAAAAATTGACAACATCCCCGGTGCGCCTGCGCAAAGCTATGTACACCAAATCATTGCATCGCTGCACGACCAGAATGTCGCCTACGCTTGTTTCAACCACCACCGCTATGGCGATTTCAAACCTTATTTGTTTAAAACTTCGGACGGAGGCAAAACCTGGAAAGCCATCCAGGCCAACCTGCCCGAACGCGGCAGCATTTACACCATTGCAGAAGACCATGTGGATGCCAACCTGCTGTTTGTGGGTACCGAATTCGGCGCGTTTTTCAGCAATGACGGCGGCGGCAACTGGGTGCAACTCAAAGCCGGATTGCCCACCATTGCCGTGCGCGACATAGAAATCCAGCGCCGCGAAAACGACCTCGTGCTCGGTACTTTTGGTCGCGGGTTTTACATCTTAGACGACTATACGCCGCTGCGCAAGTTGCAAAAAACTGATTTAGAAAAGGCAGCCATCCTTTTTCCGGTCAAAGACGCCCAGATGTTTGTGGAAGCTTTTCCGCTCGGCGTGCGCGACAAAGGCCACCTTGGCTCCAACTATTTTTCGGTACCCAATCCGAAAATCGGCGCGGTGTTTTCCTACTATCTCAAAGAAGACATCAAAACCATCAAAGACAAGCGCCGCGAGGCAGAAAAAGCCAAGGCTGACAAGGGAGAAAAGGTGTATTACCCCAGCATAGACAGCCTGCGGATGGAAGACAACCAGCCTGACCCGTATTTGCAGTTTACCGTGACGGACGCAGCGGGCAATGTGGTGCGCCACCTGAAAACATCGGCCAAAAAAGGCTTGCAGCGCATCGTTTGGGATTTCCGCTACGGCACGCCCGCACCAACCCACCAACGCTATGTGCCGCCGGCAGATCAGCTTTTCGGGGGCACGGAATTGGGCTATATGGCCATGCCGGGTCGCTATTCGGTGACCTTGCACAAGTTTGAAGATGGGGTGCTGAGCCAATTGGCCGGTCCGGTCAGCTTCGAGTGCAAACCGCTGAATTTGGGTGTTCTGCCACCTGCGGATAAAAAAGACTACGACGAATTTTGCAGGAAAGTGGCGGATTTGCGCCGGGCTACCAGCGCTGCCAATGACATTCGCAACAACATGAGCAGCCGAATCGGCCACATCAAAACGGCCATTCAGGACATGCCTGCATCTGCTGCCGAGTTCACCAAGCGCGCCTACGATTTAGAGCGCCGGCTGAATGCGGTGGGCATCCAACTCAATGGCGACGCAACACTGGGCCGCCGGGAGTTTGAAACGCCACCTTCAATCAATGGTCGGATAGGGCAGGTTGAAGGCGGCATCTTTGGGGTAACTTCCACGCCGACCGAAACACAACGGGAGTCTTACCGCATCGCTGCAAAAGAATTCGGACCAGTTTTGAATGACCTGAAGGCCATTTTTGCCGATCTTCAAAAATTGGAAGAAGACCTTGAGATGAAGGACGCGCCGTATACGCCTGGGAGATGGCCGAAATGGTAGAGGTGTTTACTGGGGATTGGGGATTGGTTATTGGGACTGGTGTGGTGTTTGCATTTAGAACTTGGTAGATGCAAATAGGAGTCATGCGAATCAGGGGGGCCATTGCCCGCGATAAACCTCTCAGCTTTTAAGATTGCGCAGCGTTTCATGGCGTAAACATGAGTTTCACTGAGTTTTTAAACCTAACTCAGCGAAACTCGTGTTTACGCTGTGGAACTCTGTGTAAATTAGAGGTCATGGGACTGTGCTGCCTCCTATCCACTTTCAGAGAGGCTTTAGCCCTGCGTTTTTGGAACTAATCTTATCTGTATCCTCGAACCGCTAGGTTCGAAGCCGATTTTGTCATGCTGAGCGCTGCTAATTGAAGGATTATGCTGGAGGCCATGCACAAAACCAAGCAGCGCGAAGTATATTAGAGTTTTTCGGAAAATCAAGATTTTAATTATCTTTATGCGAGAGAACCAAGCACAAAGTTATGAGCAAGCCACATTGGACTGATGAAACATTAGCGCAGGCTATTCGCGAAGGGCGCGAACAGCGACTTTCAGCTTTAAAGCACATCGCGATGGATAAAACCTGGCAAACCCGGGCGCTTCAGGTGGTTCAGCAACAAGGTGGGAGTTACGAAACAGCTAAGGATATTTACCAGGAAAGTATAATGATTTTAGATGAACGTATCCGCAACAACGGTTTCGATGAAAACCGGGGCAGTTTACTCAATTTTTTCCTGGGTATTGTGCGATTCAAATATATAGGTTACAAGAGACGTAAGGACAACCAAATCATAGACATCGAGGCAGCAATTGGCATGGTTTCTAACCAGAAGGAACTAATGGCTGAAGTGGAAGAAAAAGAACAAGCCCATTTGGTTAATGAAGCGATAAAAAGTCTTGGAGACAAATGCCAAAAAGTGTTGCAATTACAAAAGCTGGAATATAGTATGCAGGAAATTGCGGCATTACTCGAACTGAGTAGTTCGGGTTTAGCAAAAAAGCAAGCTTACGAATGCCGTAAACGCCTGAGAGCTTTCTTTTTAGCGCGCCCTCAAATTTTGGAAGAAATTGGTATCCGGCTGGGTGGCTCCAAACTTAGTCCGCCGAATTGAAATGCGAATCCTATGACACTAGAAGATCAATATTTCGAGCAAATAGAACGCTACATCAGCGGAAAATTATCGGCGGAAGAAACGGCGCAATTAGAGCGTGAAATTGCTGCTGATCCATCCTTAGCTGATCTGGTGGAATTGCATCGTTTGGAGAACGCAGCCATAGACCATGCAATTGCGGAAACCTTGCGTCCTCAAGTTCAGGAATGGGTGGATTCATCCGGTAGCTTTGCCCAAAGCCGCCAACTGAAAAACAAAAAATGGTGGCTTGGCTTATTGGGGTTAGGATGCCTGATCGCAATTGGCACTATTTACCTGAATATGAACGACACGCCTGGTGAATTATTAACCCCTGAAACACCTTCCTCAATACCAGAACAAGAAATCGCCATACCTCCTGATGAGCAGAAAAAAAGCGATGAACCTGACTCCCCGCAAAAAGAAGTCCCCGAAAAAGATAAAATTCAATCCGATAAACCCCTAAACCCTTATCAGGTGGCGGCAATTGAACGTATAGCACCGCCCTCACTATCAGATATCGAGCTTAAATCGCCCGATGAGGAGTTGCCATCCAACGATTCCAACCCACTCATAGCAGCTAAAACAGCTTACACGGAAGGGAAATACAATGAAGCACTATATCATGCAAATCGTATTCAGCCTGATCATCCGCAATATGATTACGTGCGGGAAATGCAAGCCTTGGCGAATTTCCAATTGGGCAAATTTGAGTATGCCGCCCGTGAGTTTCTGGAGCTTTTAAATAAAAAAACTTTTGGTTTTAAGGATCGGCTTGAATGGAACCTGGTTCTTTGCTATTTGGCCCAATATCCTGAAAAGAAAGAACAATTCGAGAAGTTCCTGAAAATCATTCTGGAAGATCCGGAGCATCCCTACCTGAAGCATGCATTAGATTTGCAACGTAAAATGGAAAAAGAATAAATTACTCCTATTTATTCATGGCCAAAGCGCACTCATATCACCTACTCCAATAAACCCTGCCCAGAAAAAAGGGTGCGCCTCCTCATTTATCCGATTCTCGTAGTATTTTCTTTTTGCCTGTGTAAGTGCAGCATCTTTTGTCAGTTTTCCGTGCTTTAAGCCCGTATAAAAATCCACCATTAAATCTTTGCTGCCTTCATCGTCTACCTGCCAGAGTGTGGCAACAATGCTTTTAGCTCCTGCCCAGGCAAAGGCCCGCGTCAGGGATATGACGCCTTCACCGCGTTGAAATTCGCCAATATTCGTCTCGCAGGCGCTAAGCACGACCATATCTGCATTGAGTATCAGCCCATAAAGGTCGCGGACGAAAATACTGTCAATCCTTGCGGCGCCTTCCTCGTTATTCCAAAAAACAAGAAAACAATATTCCCCGTTCTTATCCACAGCTTTGGCATGGGTGTCTAAGTGGAGGATTCTGTATGCTGGCGACAATTTCATAAATTGCTGTGTTGTAGCAGAATCTCTAAAATAGATATCCCCTTTCTGAAGCAGGCGCTTTATGGTATTCACTACTATTGCACTGTTTTCCAGGGTTTTGAATTCAGAAGATAAAGGACTACTTGTTTTGGTATTTGCAAGCGCTCTTCCGGAAAAAGGAGCAAAAGCTATCCACTCTTTTTGTGCAGGCGTTTCATGCAGTTTATTTTTCATTTCCTCCCACAAGGTAGCCGAATAGCAATAGCTGACTTTGTTGTTTTTTACAAGGTAGGGAAATAGGTGAAGCCGCCCCTTATCTAAACTCGACTTAGTCGGTTGTTTACTCAACAACGCCTCAAAGGGAACATAATTAAGTATTCCATCGGGAAAAATGATAAGTTCCGGGGTGAGTTTATCCTTCACCGGTTCAATCAGCAGGTCAAACAGTTTAGCTCCTGCATTGACGTATTGCTCAACAGAATTTTCGTATAATTTCGGACTTTGCGCTGTTTTCGGCGCAGTGTGGTAGCCCGTCAAACCAAAACGCAACTGTTTCACTAAAGTATCCAGTTTTTCGGCTTCGGCAATCTGAATATAGCCAAAGGTATCGGTACGTATCCAAAGTAAAAAAGCCAAGCTGTCGGAATGAAAATAGTTGAGCATTATTTGATTGCTATCCAATTGGTCGCGGCACGCTTGCGGCAACAAGGGCGCCTGGCCATAACGCAGCGCATAAATTTTCGGAAATTGTGCCTGTATGGTGTCCATCACTGCCCGAAGTTCTTTTTGTTTTGCAGAAAAGGCAAGCGAGTCGTTGGCTGAACCGGTTTCAGGCAATGGGTTTTGGAGATTATAAATTTCCCTACGCAGGTCGTATTCTCTTTGGGCCAAATCTTCCGGGAAACCGGGAATGTCTATGAGTTTGTTTGCTCGCAACCGATCTGTCAGTAAAATTGACCGGGATTGTTCCATATACTGCCATGCCTTGTCGAAGTGAATGGCCTGCTTATCGCGTTCATAAAGCGCCAATCGTATTCGAATTGCCCATCCGGTTTGCGTATAATTCAAATCGGCCAATTGAATCTGCGAATTGCGATCCGTATACTGGCCTGCAATCCTTTGCTTCACCTGCATGGCGCTGTCAGTGTATTGAGCAGCAACTTCCAAAGAAGCGTTGGGGCCACCTTGTTCCCAAAGTTGAAACTCCGTAGTTCCTTTATTGCCAAGCGCTTGTATCAGGTCAACAGAAGCCCCCATTTCGTCAGAGAATAACAGCAAAGTAGAATCAGCGACTCGTCTGGCAGCTTCGAGGTTGCCCATGAGTTCATAATTCCGGGTGAGTTGGTTGCCCGGAACAGCGATCACGCTATTGCCAGGCAAGTAAAACTGAAAGGCCGTAGTTTGGGCTTTCCGAAACCAGCGCTCCGCCGTTACAAAGTCCTTTTTTGCTTGCGCAATTACGCCCAATGATGTGTAACTGCTTACCAGAGCAGGATGCCCTCCGGAAAAATTGTACTGCAACATTTGAATCGTGCGCTGGTGCCATTTTTCGGCAAGCGCCCAATTTTTCATGCTTATAAAGTTGTTACCGACGTTGTTGTAGATGGTATAAAAAGAAGGATTAAGCGTGTCGCCCCGCATATACTGGAACATAGATTCGTAAGCGCTATTGAAGAGCGTTGCAGCTTTTAAATAATCCTTCCTTACATTAGCAATAAGCCCCAAACCATCAAATGAAAGCGCTCTGGTATCTTCTAAAGTCCCCGATTTGTATAAAATGTCTAATATTTGCGCATAATATAATTCGCTCTGGCCATAATCCCCCTGCTCAAATAACAATCCTGCCAGGTTAAGATAAGCAGAAGTAATCTGGGGTGAGGTATTGCCATAATAAGCCTTGTAGTAGTAAATGGCTTTCTGGTAACTCTTTGATGCTTCTGCCAGATTTCCTTGCTTGCTGTAAACGATTCCTAAATTATTGTACAAACGTGGCAAAGAAGATGGTTTTTTGTCGGCTATACCTTCCAATAAAGACCCGGCCAGGTTGTAGTAGTACAAGGCCTCGTCCAATTGCCATAAATCAGAATACAAAGAACCGAGTGCATTGTAAGTAACAATGAGTTGCAAATTACCCGGGCCGCCCCAGGCAATTTTGGAACCAATACAAGCTTTCAGATGAAACTCAGCAGATTTATAATCGCCAAGACGAATTTTAATCACGCCATTCGTCTGGAGGGCATCGGCCGTGAGCGGATGTTTCATGCCCAGGCGAAGGTCGCTTTGTTTTACGGCAAGGTCTGCAATGTTAGCCGCCTGATCTAAGTAGCCGGAATCAATCTTTAAGGAAGCCAGTTTCAATAAACTATCTACATAAATACTATCCGTTGCTCGTTGGGATTGGCCATAAACCAAAGCCTGAAAACTAAACAAAAAAGAGATGATCCATAATTTTTTTTTAATACAAAGCATACTATTTGTGTTTTGAATGATCTGTTTATCTATTATATATCATGAAGGCACGCAAATTAATGAATATTTTCACTTTCATTAAGTTGAATTTCCAGTGCGTCGAAATCATCGCTATAGACAGCGTTTTTGCGGCAGGCATTCCAGCAGGGGCTTTCCGGGGTAAACTCGCTGAGTTTGGAGAAGTCGTTGTTATTTTGTTTGGCATACTCCACCCCTTCCCGGTAGCGCGCTAATATTTGATCGCAACTGAGTTTGCACAGCGGGTCGTTTCCGACCTGTTCTTCGACAATATTTTCGCGGGTTTCCTGAATTTTGCGGGCTTTCTCCGTGTCGGGGTGGGTAGGCGCTACAGGAGCTGATTCGTGCGTAACGGGGGGAGGGGAAAGCGCTGCCAAAAGACTATCCACATTGGGCCGGACAGCCCTTTGTTCAGCTTGATCTGTGCGGCAAGCCGTAAAAAAAAGCAACCCAATGAAAATGGCGCTCGGGAGCGGCGGTAAAGTGTATGTGTTGCACATGATTTTTTATTTTGAACATTTCATTTATCGCCCGTAAATTAAATTTCCGGGAGTATCCGAAAGCAATCGTTCTACTGCTGCCCCTGACAGGATCAGGCAGGCCAAAGCCGCAAAAACGATTGCTCCCGGAATGACCCAATGGAAAAATAAAAAGTGAGGATATGCAGGCTTGCATACCGCGTCAGCTATACCAACAAGCAAGCACCCTAAGCCTGCATGAATCACTGCCCGAAACAGGAAAACGGCAATGATGCGGGTATAGGCTTTTTTCAGAAAATAATCGCTGAGGCCAAATGCTTTGCAAGTACCCAGATCGGGTTTGATTTTTTCTAAATGAGTTCTCAGTAAACTACTAACAAACAACACAATAGAAACTATGCTAAAAACGAACAAAACCATCGAAATAACCAAAGTGAGCCGCGCCACGATAGCGAAATTTTCTTTGGACTCAATCTGATCCATGCTGATTTCAATGCCGTAGCGTTGCAATAGCCAGTTTTTAAAATCCCGAACGCGATTAAGTTCCTCAAATTGAAAGGCATAGTAATAAGGCGAAGGCAAATCATAAAATTGATCGTTGCAGTACACAGGAGTGATCGGTAAAAAGTGGCCTTTTAGGTCGCCTCCGCCTTGTTGCCATTTATACAATAAGGTATCGGGAACATGGAATTCCGATAAAATGAGATCGTACTGAAACCCGGGCCTGTTTGCCTGAATATTGAAAGCGGACTGCTGTACATGGTTGAGCGGCAAGGCAGGCCAGCCCTGTCTCACAAGGTTTTCTACTTCTTCCGGATTGCCGTTATCGCTCCGGATGCTCCATACATTTACAGCACTCCCCAATTTCAAAAAACCAGTTTGATCGAAAGGTTCGGTCAACATCCGGAACAACACAGGAGAAGCGGCAAAATCGCACAAATCCGGCAGCGCTTCCACGACGGCCACTATAGCTAACCATACCGTATTGTTGTCTATTTGTAATGGCACTTTTAATTGGCGCGCAGCCGGCGCATACCCCAAAGACTCCAATGCCTTTCGGGTAATGATGATGCCACAGTTATCGAAATCAGCAACGGGATCATTGCTGTGTGAAGCCACTAAGTTGCCTGTGGCAGGATCGAGAATTTTGAGCAACAAATCGCTACCGGCTTCAATACTGCGTCCTTTCCGGTAGAATAATTGTGCCGTCTCATACTCCAAAAACAATTCCTGCCACACTACGTAGGGTTCTGTTCCCACTAATTTAAAGCTGTCGCGAAAAAAAGGCCGGTCAAGCGATTGCCGGATGTCCTGCAATTGTGCATCCGTTACGGCTGGGCCAAGCGGCAGGTTCACCCAATTGGTGAATGGATCGTTCATCCGTTGCTCCAATTTTTGCCGGCTGCCCATTGCAAAAGCAAGCGCCAGCAACGTAAGGAAAAAGATGGCGCTTAAAGTCCAGGTACCGGTACCCGATTGACGCGCCAATGCTGAATATTCGCGCTGCATGAATAAGCGTTCCAATCCATCGTTTCCGGCAGGGTATATTACCAGGCGTTTAAACATATCCTTCCGTTTTTTGGGGGGATAGCAGGGTATTGACAAATTGAGCAGGCGCCCCGAGTATTTGATCGCGGTGATCTGTCCACCCTTCGGGCGTGCGATGCAGCACATATTCAGGCAATAACTGCCCGCAGCCCTGACCCGGTTTCGGCGTCAAAATGAGTAGCTGGTCTGCAAAACTAAAAGCCAACTCCACATCGTGGGTGACAATAATAGCCGTACGGGAACTTTCCTTCAGAGACAATTGCAAAACCTGCATGAGCCGAATGGCTGTGGCGCGATCCAGATTTCCGGTTGGCTCATCGCCAAAAAGTACTTCAAAATCTGTAGTGATTGCTCTTACAAAAGCGACCCGCTGCCGTTGCCCGCCCGACAAGTGCATAGTTGGGCGGTCGAAAAGCGCCTCGTCTAATTGCAGGGCTTGCATCGTTACCGTTACTTCTTTTCTGGCTACGGCCAATGATTGCCCGCCGATCAGCTTGCTGATGCACATGTTTTCTCCTGCCGTAAAATTGGGCATCAGGTTGGTTTGCTGAAAAATAAAGCTGTAATACTGATTCCGGAAACTGGATAAAAAAGCATTGCCAATTTGCCAGGCGCCACTTAATTCAATCGGGGACGCACCTCCATCCGGAAAAAACCGCACGGACGTATCGGCGCCGGGCAAAATGGTGTCATTCATCAATCCCAATGCTTCAATGAAAGTACTTTTACCAATCCCGGAAGCGCCAAGCATACAGGTGATGCGCCCGCGATACAAATCTAAGTGAGGGATAGACAGCACCGTGTTCCCTTTGCCATACGAGCAATGCATATTCCGTATCTCAAAAAGGAGTGGATTCATAGCATCAAAGCGTATAAGCTACAGGAATCCAAAAATAAAGCCCGTTTCCGGTGTGGTAGCTAAATTCGTAATTGCGGCCTTGCTTGTAAATACTTTGAAGCACTTCGAAATTATGAAGAATCCGATCTGCCAATTCCCGAATTTTTGCATCTGGTATTTTGCGTTTGTTCTTCAAATCTCCAATAAAAAAATCCGAAATCCCGGCACCGGGCGACAAACCCTCCTTCCCCAAGCCTTCCATACGCGAGCGCAACTCGTCCATTGAAATATGCTGCGCATCTGCCGCTTCGAGCGCAGAGTCGCCTGTAAACTGGCGCAACAATTCAATCAAAGCATTATAGAGCAGGTCGCGTTGCTGGTCGGGAGAACCATTGGAAGCATTGGCTAAGCTGCGGAGGGTTTTAATATAATCGCGTAGGTCATTTTCGGGCATAAAAAGCACATAAGAAAAAGCCTCATGCCGGGCGCCACTTATCACACGCGGTACAAAAACCTCGGCATAGAGTTTGTATTTGTTTTTGACTAAGTTTTGAAGGTCTACATCCGTAAATGCGCCGGATTTGCTGTTAGCAAGCATTTGTAAAACTGAAGCCATAGCTGCCGGGGTGAATGCGCCCATGCTGACGTCTCCGATCGGGCTGCCCATATCCACTATCCGGGAGACCATCTTCCACAAATCCTCGGTTTGGGTTTGAACATTTTTGCAAAGCGAGGTCAGTTGTTTTTCAATTTCATTTGCGGTGAATGCAGTTCCTTTTGCCGGCCTGCTCAAATTGCCAACGGTGGCGCCGCCTGTAACGACTTGAGCCTTTTCTTGTTCTTCTCCTTTGATTTCCGGATTGGCCAATTTGACTTCCGGCACCAATTTGGGGAGCCCCGAAACCCGGCGATACTGGCAATTGGCATTATTCAAAATAAGGTAACGAAGTTGAGAAATGAAGCGATTGCCGGATAGTTTTCCGTTATTTTGGTATTGCAAGCCAATCAGATGGATGTCTAATTCGCAGATTTTATCTACCAGTGCTTCCGGATCCACCCGGGTTTTGTTTTTTTCTTTATCTGCCTGGCTTTTGCGCAGGGCGTCGGCGCTGTAATCGCCATGATTACCAATAAGGATGATGATGTTGGTATCGCCTTTCCGAAATTGCGCGCCAAGAATGCCCTGATGAAGGCCGTAGTACATGGCGGTGTAGTCATCGTTGTCGTGCCATCGGGCGAATTCAAGTTGATCCAAAAACAGGACAGCAGCATCTGTGCCGGGCCTGAGCGGCTGAATCTCAAACAGCTTTTTTGCTTTTTCTTCCGGGGTGTCGCGGTAAGCGGCTACCCCAAAATTCAGGTTTTTTACATCAGGTAACTTGGTGCGAATGCCTTGTATGGCTTCCTTCAGGGCTTGCCGGCAAGCTTTCATTTCAAGGGTTGCCTCTACCACAAAAAGGATATTGAAATTGTCGCGCCCCGTTTCGTTTTGCTGCAAAAGCCCCAGCATACCGGAATAGTTAATTTCGCCGATTTTATCCTGCATTTTGCCTGCGTCGCGCACCAGGATATCTCCGATAACCCCGGTGCGGTAATACCTGTCTGCATTGTACAACATGGGAAAGCGAACCACCCCGCCTTTGTAGCGCCGGGGATTGCTTTGAGCAAGCTGATTGGGCGGAATAATTACCGGGTCGTTGGCCCAAAAAAGCCCGCTGCGCTGGGCAACCCCGTCAAGGGAGTGCGTTTTGGCGCTTTCTTCGCTGGAGTAGGCAGCTACCTGAAGATGCCTGTTGTTTTTGCGTTCCAGAAAGGCCGCCTCTTCAAAATTAGGCTCCAGCGCTATACGCGTGTTCCATTCCGCAACCCGGTTTTGGCGCACCCACCCCACAATAGATTCGGCAGCTTGTCGCGGATTATCCGGATTCAACGCAGCGTCTTTGGCTAATAAATAACGGTTGTTGACCATCTTAAGAATGAAATAAAATTCATAGATCGTTTTTTCGCCGATGGTCGTCTCTTTGGCTGGGCTGTTGTAGATTTTGACCAATTCTTTTCGCGACCCCTCCCTGATGATTGCTTCTATATCGCCTACTTTGTTCAGCAGGAACGCCTTTTTGTGAATACCTGTTACTTCATCGCGCAGTCCGCCGGGCCAAAGTAACACATCTCCCAGCCGCACCCAGCCATAGTTCTGATAGCTGCCTTTTTCAATTTCCCTGCCCTTTTTCAGGGTAGCTTTTCCGATTTGTATCCAGCCTTTTTTCATGTCGGTCACGTAGAAAAAATCTCGAAAATTGAGTTTCCGGAAAGTTCCCTCGCCTAAAGGCTGCTGGTACGTGATAGTTTGATCGTTGTCGGCAAATACCACCCAGGGTGTTTTGGAAGTGGAATTTATTCTCTGAAGTGCTTTAAGCAAACGTTCTTCGTCCAACAGCCTGGTATCAGGACGTTCAAGTGCATCTGGCAAGGGCATCACCCTCGTTTGTTCATTCACATATGGAGTTTTCCAAATAAACGCCATGTTCAGTAGAATAAAACCTGCAAGACAATATTTCCACATGATTGCTTAAATTTTATAAATGAGACCTAATTGAATGCCCCACTTGTTGAGGCGCATTTCTTTGAGGTAGGTGTCGAAAAAGGTGTTTTGGGGGTTCGAGATTTCTTCCGGTATATTTATATCGCTGAGAAAATCGATGACAGTGCCTTCTTTTTTTGCCTGGTAAGCGCTAACCAAGCCCAAACCTGCCTCCACCGACAGTTCTGCAGACAGCTGGTCATTGATTGCATATTGCGCCCCCGCTCCGAAATAAAGCGAGGTTATTGCAGGATTGACTTTGAGCACTTCTTTTCCCTTTAAATCCAACTTTATCCGGTGTGGTTGTGGATTTGGAATCGAATCGTTTAATATCCATTCCCGATAAGCGCCCCACCGGTGGGGATTAATGAACATGCTGAAACCTGCATGCCCACGTATGGACAGGCCGCTATTTTGCCACAGATTAGCGTAGAGGGCAAGGGTCGGTTCCAAACCTTGCAGGGTGGTCGTTTCTTCCCAATTTAGTTTAATGGTGGTTGCATCGCATTCGATTACCTCACCGTTTGGATCCAGACAATGCCTTTCCCCACTAATCCCTGTTCGATAGGAGGCGAACTGAATCCCCAGACCCACCTGCAACTTTCGCTTCTCCCAAAAAGTAAAGCGCAATTGCGCGCCGTAAGCAGCGTGTTGTGCATTATCAGGTATGAGGTTGAAATGTCGAGTCAGTTGTTCTGCATCATTGCGTTCAAGACCATACCACAAACCGCCGAACCGTGCCAGGGCCACGACCGACCAGGGACTGCCAGTGTTTGTCGGGGTAATAGATTTGCCAGCACATGTAGCGCCCCGGATGTTGATCAGTTCTGTTTTATCGGGTTGCCCCTGCGCTATATCATATTCCAAAACAAGGCTGAAACAACGCCCCGGGGCGGGATAGGATACGAGGCGATTGCGGCTGTCCAATGCCTGATTCAATGTTTTATCCACGCCCACCTGTATATGGTAATATCCGCCTGCATCGAAACTGACCGAAAAAATCCTGGCGCGGTCAAGCTGATGGACTACCCCTACATCGCCTGCCAGGTTAAAAATGCGGCTAACGTAATCTGCATAGTTGACCATAACAGGCTCCGCAGCCATGTCGTCATAGACCTTTGCATTGAACCCGAAAAGCGCTTTAAAAGCTTTTACCGATTGTCCGCTCACCTTGCCGGTACGTTCATCCCGAAGGCTGGCTAAACGGGCATATTCCTGGTAAGCCTGATTGATCGTCTCGTAAATCCGGGGCAGTACCGCAGCATCCACCCCGGCATCTATGCGTACCTGTGTGAAGTCTAATGATTGAGAAAACAAGGACTGCCTGCACAGTACTGAACTCAAGACGATGCAAAGAAAAAAAAGCTGACGTGCCATAGACTTTTCTTTTTGGTGTGGATCATGATGGTTTCAATCATATTGGTATTGTAAATCAAGCAACACGATGCTGTTGTTATATTGCAAGCCTAAGCGTTTATCGCCGGATGCGGCGCCACAAGGGGCTAAGTTTTGTAATCGGGGCGGTTCGCCGGATTCACTCTGGGTTGTGATTACAAGGGTGTATTGACTGCCGGATTTGAGCGTGCCGGTCAGGGGGCCCAGTTCTAAACTGGTTTTTCCTTCCAGAATATAATTGGAAATGGATCCAAGCTCCCGTCCCTTTTCGCTGATGGTGATGCGAACACGCCCTGGTTTGTTGGAAATGACAGCGGCACGGGCCAGTTTTATGGCAACTTTGGGTTTCAGGGTCATCGTTTGCCGTTCACTCAACCATACGGCGGATCCTCCACAACGATCCTGCATGGCAGCGCGGGCGCCAACGGAGGCTGAGTAATTGCCGATGACTTCTCTGGCAGGTGCGGTAGTCTGTATGGCAGGAGGAAGAGGCTCGGAATCAACAACAGGTTCCATTACCACTGCTGATGTTGCAGTATCTTCAGAAGTATCCATGCGATCCGGAATTTGAAGGATGCCATCCCGATTTAGTGTCGTGGATTTTCCGAAGCGCCATACCTGGCAAAGGCCATCGCGAAAGTCGCCAACCGAGTCGTAAGTAACCGGAATCAGTACCTCGCCGGTCAGCGGGTCAATGAATCCCCAATTGAGGGAGCCTTCCCTTTTTTTTGCAGCGGCAGCAATGCCTTCGCTGGATTCGCGTATGATTTCATAGCCGGCTAATTTTTGTAATTGCCGGTTTTTTTCTTTTTTTTGCTGCACTTCTTCTTCATTGGCAAAGATGCTGCCAAGCGCCTGCCGGTAAAGATTATCGGCATTGGCATAGTCGCCCTTAGCCGACAGTTGATCTGCCTCCTTCACCATTTGGCGGTATGCGCCGGAAGCCACTACAATGCTGCCTGCAACGACGACAAGTACTAACACCACTGCTGCGCCCCACCATATAAAGCGCTTTTGATTGCTGCCAACCTGTGAACCCGTTTCTGGCGGAGCCAGAATCGGCCTTTTTGGCGAAATGTTCGGCGAAGGTGACTTTGGTGAAGGTGTTACCGGCACCCTTGGAACCGGTATATCAATAGCAGGCTTTGAAAGCAAATCAGGTTCAAGGATCAAAACTCCTGCTTCAGGTCGCTGTTCGGGCTTCAACGCCAAACATTTAAAAATCAAGCTTTGTATGTTTTTATTGTAAATTGCAGGCAACGGCGCCAATAAATCTTCAAGCACAGCCTGGTGCGTCACCATGCCGAGGTATTGGGTAAAGCCGCCTTGTCCGTTGAATGGCAGTGTACCCGTAGTCAGTTGATAAAGTGTAGCCCCGAAGGCCCATACGTCTGTTGCCGGTTCCGGAGTTTGCTGCATCTGATCGCGAAAAGCGAACAGCTCCGGCGCGCGATAGGCAATCGGCGTGGCGCCGGTATCCCCAACATCCGGATGCACAGCGGTCATGGTTCGGGTAAGTTGCACCTGCATATACCGGCTGATGCCAAAATCGCTGAGCAGATAATTGCCTTCGTCGTCTATGAGGATGTTGTCAGGTTTGATGTCGCTGTGAACGAGGGGAATACTGCGCCCGTGGAGGTATTGTAATGCGCTGCCAATCTGTGCAACTAACCTGGCTGTTTCGGCCTGGCTTATTGTACCGATTAGGGAAGCAATTGAACCCCGCCGGCAATAGGGCAATACGAGAAAGGGCGCGCCTTCATGGTCGTCAAAAAATAAAGGGCGAAGAATATTCGGATGCACTAAATGGTGCGCCTGCTGATACTCCTGCCTGCAAAGAGCAATGCCGGTTGGGTCCTGCCGGTTAAAAATTTTAACTGCTACTTCCACGCCCGCTTTTTCATCACGGGTTCGCCACACTTGCGAAAAACCGCCCATGCCTAATTGTTCAACCAGGCGATAACGCTGAAAAAATAAATCATCAGGCTGGTACATGATATAGCGGTTAGTGGCTTTTAATATTAGCGGATGATAGCAGCGGTTTCTCCGATTTGGAGTCGGCGGCCTTTAGGTTTTCAGCTTCTTCATTCGATTGAAACCCGGTGAGCACCACTTCCCACTTTTCGCCGGAAGAAGAAGGCAGGGAGGTTCGAGCTACGCTGTATTGAGGGTACCGCTTGCGCAATTCGCGTTCTAATCTCCGAATGTTGTCTTTGTTTGCAAAAGCGCCTACTACGATATAATGCGTTCCAGCTTTTACTTCTCCGGTTGCAGCATGCGCCGGAAAACTGTCCGGGACATATGCCGCCGCCACATTTTGCAGGGTATCTGTCCTGGTTTCCACCGCTATAATCTTCCCATACGAGCTATCTGCCGGCTTCGTTTGCGCTTCCGGCTTCTGTTCCGGTAAATTTTGCGAAAGCACTTCCGATGAATTGTTGCGGGAAAACCAGAAACACAGCAGGGTTGCCCCCGCGCCCAGAAGCATTAAAAAGCAAAGCACGAACAACCTGCTTTTTTTTGAGGTGCGGCTTGATCTTTGTTCGAGCGAGGTTCTTTTTGTGCTTCCTTCAAAAGTAAAAGTACGGCCTGAAGCCGCCTTGTCTATAACCGGCTGTGGCGCCAAGCGCGCCACAGCCAGGGTAATATTGTCATGTCCGCCTGCATCGTTGGCCGCTGTAATCAACCGGGTAGCAAGCTCCGGAGGCGATTCATAAACACCTTCTTCAAAAAAAACGGCCATCTGTTTGTCAGACAACATTCCATTCAGTCCATCAGTGCATATTAAGAGGCAATCATTTATTTGCAAGGTTTGCCGGATATAGCCAGGGGATATGGGGTCACCGGTCATTCCCAGACACTGTGTAATCATGTTGCGCTGGGGGTGTATGACGGCTTGTTCATGCGTGATTTTTTGCTCATCAAGGAGTTTTTGCACCAGCGAGTGGTCTTTCGACAACTGCCGCAGTCCCTCTCCTGTACGCCACAGATAACATCGGCTGTCGCCAACCCACAGCAGTTGTAATTCCTGCCCGATGACCCAGGCCATTACGAGCGTCGTACCCATACCAGCCAGGTCTTCTTTTCCGGCTGCCAGTTGCACGATTTGCTGCTGCGCATACCACATAGCTTCCAGAAGCGATTGCTGTGGCGATTGTGCGGCGGGGTCGGAAGTTTCCTGCACCAATTTTTCAAAATACCGCCGAACACTGTCCACTGCCATTTGCGCTGCCACTTCCCCGGCATTCATGCCTCCCATGCCATCTGCGACGACGAGCAGGACGCCCCAGTTATCAGTGGTGCCAGCATTGCTGCCTTCCGATACCCAAACACCTCCGGCCAGATTAGCTGCGGCGAGCATCCGGTCTTCCTGGTGTTCGCGAGAGCGGCCAACGTCGGTATGCAGCGCAAAGTGGAGTGATATGGAAGCCACTGTTTCAGGCATGTTCGCGGTGGTAAATCCTGTTGATTAAATTTTCTATCACATAGCTTTCGGTTTGCGTGTGCATTTTTTCCAAACGTGCCTGCAAATCGTGAAAGAAATACATCAGAATTAGGCTGAGCGCCAACGCCACAAGGGTCGTATCAAAAGCGATATTGAGCAGGGAGGTCATTTTCCCGATGCTCGAAGCGTTCGCAAACTCATTGGCGACGCCCAAAGAGGCAGCGATCCCGATTACGGTGCCAATAAACCCAACAGAAGGAATGGCCCAGGCGATGTAGCGCGTCAGTTCCAGTTCACTCTCCGATTCGCGGCTGTTGATGCCTGATTGGGCGCTGACTACCTCCAGCGCTTCGGATACGGATTTGTTGGAACGGAATTTCGTACAGGCTTTTTTGATAAGGTCCACCAGCAACAGGGGATTTTGTTTTTCCACTTCCACCATTTTCAGGCGCAGTTGAGCCACATCGTCTGCCGAAATTACATAGTGTTCTTTTTCAGGCAACAACTCCATATTCAGCGCGCGAAGCTGGTAGCTGACATACCCCCGCAACCGCATCAACTCCAGTACTCCGAAGAAGAATAGCAGGTAGGTCAGCGCCTGAATGATACCCGAAGGAAAACTTCCGCCCAGCATGACCAAAATGCGTTGAGCCATGCTGCCTGCGGGTATAAAACTTGTTAATAACACCAGAACAGCGCTTAGTGCAATCGTCAGGCCCAGTGCGATTAAAAAATTGGTTTGTCTGTCTCTCATCTTAATTTATTTTTAGATTGCCGGTATGAAATTGAAGTTTGTTTCGGTGATCTGAATTTCGCCAATGAGGGTGCCGGAATCAGGCCGGTTGAGATGCGGCGGCGGAGTAGCCGTAATCATAATGCCTTTTCTGTTAAAAACCTTAGTGCCTTCGCCTTCCGCAGGGTTGAAAACAATGAGAATATCAACCGGAGTTGCGGGGATGTTCTTTTTTCCGATATTGGCGTAAATCTTATAGGTTCCGGGCTTCAGCTTTTCTTGTATGATGGCCTGATTTGGTTTGGGGTTGAGTTTTCGCGGTATGCGTTGCCAACGTCCAAAACTCATTTTGCGGTTGAAGTAATCACAAAAAGCACCCTTTTCATTTTGGAGGTACAGGTCAACGTTGGATTTGGTGTTTTCCCAGGAAACCATGATCGCTAAAGGCGGATTGAATCCAAAATAAAAACTGCCCTCCGACTTGATTGGGGGTTTATTATCCTTGATAGTATCTGTTGGGGATACCGGTGGTGGTTCTGTGGGCTTATCCCTTTTTGGATCCTTTTCAGCAATGACCGGTGGCGGTTCTGTTTTTGGAACGCATTTCTTCAATTTTTCCGTTGCCTCTTTCAGCGCCTTTTCACATTGTCCCAGATCATATATTGCTTGTGCAAGTGCCTGTTCCAGCTCGCCTTTTTCTTTCACCAATTCGCGGTTGTGAGCCTCCGTGCGCCGCTGCGACTCCTCTGCTGCCCTGGCGGCTAATTGCAACCCCCTCACTGCATCAAGGATTTTGTTATACTCCTTTTCAGGAATGCTGCCCTTGAGGCTTACTGCCAACGAATCGAAGGAGGTGAATTGCCTGCGCAACTCTTTGTAAACTTCAAAATCTTCTTCCGAAACAATGTCGAGCTTGGGCACAATGACGAACAGCAGAATGACCGCTGCCAAAGCCCCCGACAAAAGATCGAGGAAGGAAATGTTGAAGACGTTGATTTCTCTCTTTTTCATAAAATGAAAGATTGAATGGTCAGGAATGGTGCAATTGGGTTACTTTTTTGAAGCGTCTTGTATAAGGATTTTGCATTTCTTCCTCAATTGTTTTTCCTCGATTAATTGATTGAGTTGTACTTCCACATCCGTAAAAGCCTGCCGGTGACCGCAGTTGCACAATTCCGAAAAAGGAGCCTTATCCACAATCAATTCCTTTAGTTTTTCCAAAGAAGGCGCTGAAGACAAACCGGCATACGCTTCATAAGTCAAACTCAGGAAAGCCGTTTGCGCCCCAATGCCTCTGTTGTCGAGCAGGTAACCGTTTTTCAGTTGCGTGGGCAGGGCATACCCGGTTTCCGTTTTCAAATCCGAAGGATGCGGATAAGCAATGATTTCATCGCCCTGCTCCGAAAGCAAAACCGGCACTAAATTCCGGTAGTCGGCTTTTGTTTTGTAAACCATAACCGGCGGGCCAGGCAGAAATTGCGGCTCGAAGACAGGCGCCTCCGGTTTGCGGTTTGTTTTACAGGCGAAAGCTGAATAAATAAGCAGCAACAAAAGGGCCGTTCTCATCGAGTCAGGATTATTTTTTTGGTTAACAATCCTTTATCTGTTCTGAATCTGGCAAAATAGACGCCAGCTGGCAAATGGTGCAAAGGCAGTTGCAGCATTTTTTCATTTGGTTTCACCTCTCCCGGTTGCACCACCTGCCCTTGCGTGTTCAGCACGTCAAGCTGCAATACAATTCCTTCTAATTCGCGCCAGTCGAGGTTGATAAAATCGCTTACCGGGTTCGGAAAAGTCTCAATACGCGCTGCCAATTCCTGCTGTTCCTGCGTACCCACAACTGGTGTTCGGCTCACATTCATGCTGAGCAGGTAGGTGCCTGTTTCGCCCGTGAAATAAGGGGAAACTAAGAAGTAAAGCGTGCCGCCATTGTTGACCGTGAAGTTTCCGGGAGGAACATCATCGTAAGAATCGGACCAGGCACTGCCGTTGGTGGAAACAGAAAACAGCGCATCGAGCGTGTAGGTATTCCCGTTGCCGCTGTCGTAGGAATCATGCAGCCTTGCTGAAATGGTGTAATTGTATCCGGAAGGCAACACGATCTTGTAGTTATCGTAATCATTGCCTACATGGCAATTAGACCCCGTGGTGTGCCGCGTAGCGTTGTTACCGGAAAAAGTCAGAGGCAGGTTATAAGCCTGGGCTGACGAATTATTGTTTTCGTACTGGTCGGGTTGTATCGAAGGTACCTGTACGATCACCTTGAGCGGATTGGGATGGTTGGTGCTGCCGACCAGTTGCCAGTTGGCGCTGTTGTTAGGTTTGTGAATGACCGCCATGAGGTAAGTTCCCGGATCTACAGTCACTGTGTTGCTGAACGTCAGGAACGGAGCGCTGTAGATGAAACCGGACGGCAGGCCGTTGTTTTCATTAATCGTACCAATTGCCTGAGCAAAAGAGCCGTCCAAATTGTAGAGATTAAGCGCATACTGCCCGGTGTAAGTGAAAGCGCCGGTATTTTGCAGGTTCAGGTTCACAGAAACAGACTGGCCTTTGGTGAGGGTCGTTCCAGGGGAGAGGGACATGGTCGAATACATCTCGATATTGTTGGCATTCACTACTGTAATGGGCGCCAGATTGGTATAGATGCCGCTATTGGCCACCTGTATCCAGTTGCCGCCTGTGGGCCGATAGAAAATGCCAATATAGTAACTACCCGGTAACATGCTGAACAATCCTGGATTGGAGAAGGTAAGTCCGTTGTTATAAATAAATCCAGACTGAAGCGAGAAGCCGGTTTTGATTTCTACATAATCAATAAAAGTATAGGTGTTGTCAAAAACAGCAGCGCAGTAGTCTCCCGAAAAATTGCTCGTGCCATTGTTCAAGATATTGGTAAATACACTGAACGCATTGCCATAGCCAATCGAATTGGAAGAGGGAGAAACGTAGGTGTAGAGCTGGAGGTTTTGCGGCGCAGTGTTGCCCCCGCCCGGCGGTTCTATCCCAATGAGTATTTGTTGTCCGCTGTTAAAGCCTCCGTTACCCCCGCCAGCTCCCAATGTACCGGGATTGAGCGCATTAACCGTGAAATATCCGTCCGAATTGCCACCCCAACCCCAGTTGAAATGAAAAAAGTTGTTGTCATCATAGCCATCGCAAACAAATGCATGGCCGCCGCCGCTTCCAAAGCCTGTGTGCAGAATTGGGCGACTTGAATTGAGTTCCGCTTTCATCAGATTGATCCATTGCGTCTGGTTGTAACTGCTGCGGTGTACACCCTGCATCGTGTTTTTATAGCCAAAATAGGTTTTGAGTGCATATTCGGAGCAATGCTGCACTGGACTTCCGGAGGTAATCACGTAAGCCCCGCTTCCTCCCGTAGAAGCAACGCCATAGTCCATATCCACACTCACTCCACAGTGGTACATCAGGGTTGCCACAGCGCTGTTGGCAGAATTGACGTTATTGGGCATCGAATTCCACTGGTAGGTCGTGCTTCCAAAATTTGCGGAAAGCGTACCATATTTTTGATGATTATAGGAATGGAATCCGGCGCCTGTGGCCGGGTAATTCCAATATTTCATGATCTGCGCCATGGCTGTAGCCACGCAACCGCTTACGGTGCGTTGGTTGGCCTGGTTATCGAAAGGGCAAAGCGCATTGTAGTGGGGGGACTGGTTCCAACGGGTAGTGACAAGTGGGTTGACGCCCATTCTTGGACCACTACCCTGCCCTCCTGTTACATCCTCCCTTAGTAAAGTTTGCCAGGCTTCTACAATTTCCTCCGTTGCCCGAATGTTATTTTCAAGCACGTAGCGGATTTCGTTTTTATAGCCTTCCAGCCATTTGGCTACACCCTGCGGAATATTGGATGCATCGAAGGCGCTTTCTAAAGAATAGCCCAATATAGGCATCACTTCGTCGTCAGCGGCGACAATAACAAAACCTTGCGCTGAGGGGATATTAAAAACATAAAACCAGACTGCCCCATCGGGCGAAAGCGCTAGCGCTTCGGTGTCGTGGGCACTGGAACCCGCTGTATAAACCAGATCGAGGTTGCTCACCTCCCTGTGGGGCAATGGCATGGCGCGGGTATTGATGAAATTGCGGCCAACTGCCAAGGCCGTTTGCACATCAATCTGTTTTCCGAAAGCAAGGCCGAAAAACAGCATTAAAGCAAGAAGGGTAGCGATCTTTTTCATTTGAATTAGATATTTAATTAATTTTAAAATCTTTGTTAAATTAAAATTTCACCTTATAGAATTCATTTTTAAACCTGGAATTTCCACCCGGAGCGTCGTATCCCCGATGGCAATAATGTCGTTTTCACAAAGCGTCCATCCTGTTGCAGCATCCAAAAACTGGCCATTGACAAACACGCCATTTTTGGAAAACCGCCATTCCCGCAACGCATTATTCCATTGTCCGTCGCGAAGCCGCCAGGCCGGTGGCGATTCGTTCCACTCCAAAGTAGCGTGCATGCGCGAAATGTAGGCCGACCATTCTTCCCGGATGGCGATGTCGTTTTCACTATTTGGCGCCAGCCTGCCAATTCTTAAAAAATTGCGGTTTAAGGCGCTGATTAAATGATCGGGGCGATAAATTTTACCGTTTTCCTCCCCCTGCAACACACACAGGGCCAATTTCCGCCCTGAATGCTTCCGCCTGAACCCTTCGGAACGATCTGGCAACAAGCCAAGATCGGCCAGTATTTCCGCCACTTCCTGATAGCGGTCTCTGTAGTTGGGAGCAAGACACCGTTCGACTATTTGGATCCATCGGACATCCATACCCGGGCAATAGTGCCGGATCGGATCCAGCTGCCCCTGACTTGCCCGCTCCAAATACGGCCCAATATCTTGCTCCAACTCCCAGGGCCCGAAGGGATAGCGTCCTGCAAATAATTCGTAGCACAAAACGCCAAAAGCAAAAATATCTATGGTTGGCAGCAACGTATCCCGACGGGTAAAGGGGTTGATCTGTTCCGGCGGCATATACGCGTAGCTGCCCAGAATGACATCGGGCTTTCCGGCTTTGCCCACCTTTGTGAGTTGCGCATTCAGGTGCCCGGCGATGCCAAAATCCGTTAACCGAACCCGTTTGCCCTCGTCAAGCAGCACGTTTTCAGGCTTGAGGTCGCGGTGGATTTTACCGTTTTGGTGCAAAACCCTCAGCCCATACAGGATTTCTACCGCTATTTGTTCTGCTTCTGACTGCGACAAGCCCCGCTGGATTTGCTGTTGCAAATTCCCGTTCGGATAATAATCCATCACGAAATAGGGATTGCCATTCCAAACTCCGAAGCCCCGCGACTGCACAATGTGGGGGTTGTCTATCAGCCCTGTTTCGTATTCCAAGCGAAAGCGCCGCGTCATTTCGGCGTGCACAGACACAGGCGTTTCCCAAAGTTTCAATATTTTCAGAGCACGCAGCGCGCCTCCTGGATCTTCTTCCACCAGCGCCACGATGCCGTAACTTCCTTCGCCCAATTGCCGGTGTACATGATAGCGATCTACCTGCATACCCGGAACCAATTTTATGGATTGCGGAAGCGTCATTTGGCCATTTATTTTTCAAGGAACTCGAACAAGCGGTCGCCCATCAGGATAACATCGCCGGTTTTTAATGCCACCGGCTGATCTACCCGGATGAAAGTCGTTTGCTGCTGGCTGTCGTTGCGAATCAGCCATTGGCCGTTTTCGTAATAAATGGTCGCCTGTTGTTTTCCGGTGATGGCCATATTGGCGGGTTCCAGCATTTCCCGGTTCAGCGCCACAACTTCCCCTGAAAAAGGCAGTTCGGCCAAAGGCTCCTCTCCCGGACGCGCCAGGGGTTGCAGACAAAACGAGGCTGCTTTTACCGACTGGCGCATCCATGGATTCACGGTGCCGGATGCAATTACCCGTTCCGGCGCTTTGGGTGGAGGCGGCGGCGCAACCGGTGAAAGCGCTGGCGGTGGTTCCTGAATGGCTTCGCCACCGGGCAGGGGCGCCTTGCACTGTACGCAAACAGATGCCGTGAGCAGGTTGGGGTAGCCGCACCGCGCACAACTCAACGCTTTGTCCATGCTCACTGTGGCGGAGCCAATCACCGGAGAATCGGATGGCCTTGCGCCCGGTTTGCGGATAACAGAACCTTGCAGCGGCGCATTACACTCGATACAGCGCAACGCGCCAGCTACATTGAGTGTCGTGCAGTTTTGGCAGCGCACCTGGCCTTCGGGCAGTTGGTCATCTCCGCCGCGTGGCGCAATCATGGAGCCTTGCAGCGGCGCATTGCACTGCTCGCAGCGCAGGCGTCCGGCAGGATTATTATGTCCGCAGTTTTTGCAGGTCATGGCGTGGTGTGGTTGAGGATGGTGAAGTATTGTAAAATCGGATGTTTAATCCCAGCCACCGCCAAAGCTTTGCATATAGCCTAGCGTAACCTGGGCAGAGCGATTTTTGAGCGAATTATTTTCGTTATCACTATTGTCAATATTGGATAAGCCGAGTAAAAAACGGGCGTCAAAAACAATGCTGCCGCTGCCGAGATTGTAATTAAGGCCAAAACCAGCTATTGCTCCAAAATCGAAAGATTTATACTGATCTCTGCTTCCGCTGCCAAAATCTAAGATGGTCTCTAATATTGGCGAGTTGAAAGTACCTCCAAAGAAATTTTCTATTTTACTTAGTGTGCTTTGACCTGATGATGGGTCTTTAAAATCGTCCAAAGTGAATTTAGCTTTGCTACCAAAACCAAGGTTTGGACCAACGAATATATTACCACCTAATGTAGTTCCCCTAAACTTGTATTTAAACAAAATCGGAATATCAATATAACTTAATATAAAATTACGAACACTACCGTCCGTAACTGAGACCAAAAACGTTTGGGTTCCAGAAGGATCAGTCATTTCAATATTATCAAATGTCTGCACCAACCCCTTCTCTGTTTCGCGCCGGTCTCCTCTTTGTGAATATAATATTTCAGGTTGGAGCGCGAACCTCCCCCCCATAGGTATCTCTAAAGCAATTCCTGCCAAAAATCCTACCTTAAAGTAAGAATCAAAATTATCATTTAAGCCATCACCCATGCCAAACCTCGAAAACGTCACTCCCCCCTTCACCCCCAGCGAAATCTGTGCCTGAGCCATTGGAGTCAGCAATACAGCAAACAATGCAAAAAACAATACCTTTTTCATGGTTGTCGTTGTTATGTATTAAAAAAATAAGACCTTCTTTAAAATCTAAGTCAAATTACATTCAACCGTTTCAGCAGGGCTTTCCGGCGAGCGCGGGCCACTTGTACAGCAGATCCATCAGAAAGCACCAGTGCGTGATCGCCGCGCCGGTTCCAGTGCTGAAGGTGATGCAGGTTGACTAAGCACGAATTGTGAACCCGAAAAAAAAAAGCACTGCCCGACAAAGCTTCCTCCAAAGCCCGCAGGCTTCGATTCACCTGAATTGGAGGGTTTCCTGTCCGGTGTATTACAACTGCCGCGCCCACTACCCGGCAACAAATAATTTCACTGTGGCGCAGGGTGGCATATCCATCCGGTACAGGCAGTGTAATTATGTCGTTGCTATCTTGTGAAATCATTGGCATTCGGTTTACTTTTGCCTGTAATTGGTCGTTTTGGGCTTGTAATTGGTCGCAAGATAGCGCCGCACTTTCCCAACTGACAAGGACAATTTAAGGGCAATTGTCGTTTGGTTTTTGCAGGCGCGTTTTTTATATATTTGTTTTAAAGTATTGAAAATTAACAAAATAAGAACATTTTATCTTAGTCAATTTGTCGTTTGAAAAATTTCTGAAGCCCGCTATACTATGGCAAATTATAAGTTATTTTCGACGCTCAGAACGCTTCGCGAAGAGGAATTCAAAGACTTTGGGCGTTGGCTGGAATCCCCGATTCACAACACAAACGTGCAATTAGTGCGCCTTTTTGCTTATCTGCGTCGTTACCTTCCAGAATTAAAAGATGCCAAAGCACTAACCAAAGAGCGCCTTTACACACACCTGTACAAAGACGAATTCAAGGAAAAGCGCATCCGGGATCTGATGTCTCATCTTAAAAAGCAAGCAGAAGATTTTATTGCCTGGAAACAAATGGAACACCATCCAACCCTGTACACAAAAGCCCTGATTGAAGGGTTGGAGCAACGGGAAGCGTACGAGTTATTCCAACAAGTCATCGAACAGCAGGAAAAAGCCATCGGGGCAGAAAAGCGTCCGGCGCTTGGGGTGCAGTATTTTGCAGACCAATACGAGCTTGCTCACCGGTTGTTTTTTCATCCGCATACGGATAAATCGGCAGAAAGCACCCCACTCTTTCACAAAATGGGTAATTACCTGGAAACTGTTATTGCAATATCAGCCCTTCACCTGCTTTGCGAATCGCGGATCAGGAGCTTGAGCGTAGGCGATACAGCATCCTGGGATTTAGCCAGCCGCATTCAACAATTCATTGGTGATAACAGACAGGCCATTCATCCCTTAGCCCTATTTTTTGCAGATTTGCTAGACCTGTTCGATTCCCCTGATTTGGATGCTTTTATTGTGCATTGTAGCGCATTGGAACAATTGGAAAATCAAACGCATTATTTCGATTACGGTATGGCCTCCAAAATGCTGCTCAATTTTGCTAATTTACAATTGCGAAACGGGCAGGTAGCGTATCTTCCGCACTTGCTGAAGCTTCACGAGCAAACCTTAGATGCGCAATTACGCCATATCGGGCCACAGCTTTCCTCCATTCGTTTCAGCAATATTGTGATTCATGCTGTGCTGAGCCGGGAGTTTGACTGGGCAAACCGCTTTATCGAAAAGTATCAGGCTTATTTGCCGGAAGGCAAAAAAGACCCTGCGGTAAATTTTGCACACGTGTATTGGCATTTCCACTATGCCTGGTCTAACGGACAAGCAGCGCACTATTCCAAAGCCTACGAATATGTCAATAAAATTAATTATACCAACCCCATGTTTGATATTCGGTTGCGGGCCATTGAGCTGCGTATCGGTTTCGAATGCCTTGGCCGCGAAACCAATGACGAATGGATAAAAAAACGCCTGCTGTTGTTTCAACGCTACCTTCGGCAACGGGAAGACCTTCCCGCGGATCATAAAAAAGATTATACGCGCTTTGCTCAATTGTTTGGGCAATTAGTCAATGCCCGTTCCTCTAAAAGCCAATTGATGCGGGTTTATGATGCCGTTCGGAAATATCCTCCATTCGCGCTGCAACAATGGCTGGAAGATCGGGCGGCACAACTGCTGGAAGCTATACCCTCGAACACTAAAGAACAGAAACGGGGCTAAATGGAAGGCGGCTAAAAATGGTCCAGCTAAAAAAGGCGGGCGCTGCCTGAAAATCAAGGAGTTTCAGCGCCCGGCCTGGTGCTTAGCCGTCGGCGATATCGTCGCTTCCGATAAAATCGTCGCCACCTTTTATTTGATCTAATTGTTCATCGGTGAGTACTGTAAAGGCATAGGATGCCCGGTCCGCATTGAATGGCAGATTGTTCATAACACAACAGATTAAGGGTTAAGAAATGAGATTCCGAACCGGCACTCGCAAGAGTAACCGGCCAACCCAGTGTGTTATCCGCGGCCAACACGCTGGCGCCCCCGAACGGGGCGGAAGCCAGATTGCGCAAGTGGCTTCAAAATACTATTGCTGGCAAAGTCGTTAAGGTGACTACGGAATAAGGAGTTTTTTTCTGACTATGCCTGCGGCCAATATTTAGCCAACATGGCGGTATCCCGAAGTGAAGCCAGGTAAAAATTATTCACAATCACTGACAATACCTGGAGGCAAACTTATTGCAGGAAGTGTAGGGAATCATTAAAAAATCCTTTGCAAAACAAGTCTGCAAAGGATTTGCAAAACAACTTCGATGAATTGTTGGGCATCTTCGATTGAATTTATGTTAAACCTGTCACTTTAGGCGGCTGAAATTATTCTAAAAAAACAGCGTAGCTTACCTTTATTGCCTGTATAACATTGTGTTCGATACAACATTAAGAAGAAACAATCATTACAGTACTAGTCTTAACTAGTCTTATGAATGCAATAGAAAAATTTTGGATAGAAATAGGAGCGTTGATCACCACTAAATTCGGGAATGGCCATCCCAAGGACTGGGATAAGTTTAAAATTGATGTCTTCCTCCGGGGGTTCCAGAAAAAACTGGAGTCCGTATGCCAGGAAGATTCACAAAAAGCAGCCTTATGCGGGGCATCCAGGTCAGCAAATGGAAAAATGCAAAGCCCTGGTTTGTCTTATCATTCTTTCCGGCGAATTTTTATCACAAAAGAGAGTATGGGAAACCGCACCACCAGAGAGATGTTTGCCATCTACTTTGGTTTTGATTCAGTGGATGATTTTCTGACTCGAAAAAGAATTGACGGTGACCCTGATCCGGAACAAACGGAGTTTCAGAAAATGTCTTCTGATACGGTTGTTAAGGGAAATTTCAAGTTTTACCCACTCCTACTCATTGCGTTTGCCGTGGTGATCGGCGGCATCATCGTTTTTATTCAAAATCATTTCGAATTCAGTAATCCCTTCTTTGGCTCTACTATAAAACCATCTGTGACAAAGTACATGCTCGTTAGACATGACGGCGGCATCGCAATAGTAAACCTTAAAAAAAAGACCTTAACAGAATTGGTCCGAAACAATCCTAATATTATTGGTTTTGATTTTGACCCAAAAACAAGAATGCTATTTTGGGCTAATGTAAATCCAGAATACCGATGCATCTCTCGCGTTCAATTGAACAACACCTTTACGGGAATAGAAAGTGGAACCCTGAATACCCGGCTTACCCAACGTATGGGATTTCCTACCGGGGTTGTTCTTGACACCGAAAAAAAATTGATTTACTGTGCCGACTTAATCAATGCTATCATAGTCGTATACGACTATGATGGTATTGTACAATCCCCGTCTCTGATTGGCAAAATAGAAGGCAAGCTCTCTTCAGTTGAACTGGACGCAAAGCAACAGGTACTTTATTGGACAGACATAAAAAACAATAAAATTGGCCGGATATCTTTAGCCGATGGACGGAAGGATCCCGATTTCATTACCGCAACGGACAGCTTTCCAGATGGGCTGTCTATTGATACACTTCATGACAAAATTTATTGGGCCAGTTACCCATCTAATAAAATTGGTTGGGCTTTTATCCCGGAGCCAACGCCCAATTTGGTGCCTGTTAACGAAAGCCCTGCTGCCATTGAAGTAGATCCAACGGATGGGACATTATTCTACTCCTTACGCGATGGGGAACACTTCCGTGAGGTTAGTTTGAATGAAGAGAAAGTTACGCTTAGCTTCTCAAATAAAAATATTTTCCCCGCCGGAGGAACCAGTCCCGGCGTTTTGAAAATCTTCCAAGTAAAAAATTAGACTCGCTTCAATGGCTCAGCCATTTCCTAAACTAAAAGATGCATTCACCCCCGAGCAGCATTAGCATCAATCGGAATGAATGCATCTTAAGTAAAAAATATAAACAGAAATGTTTATTTACCCAACTCAAACCCCATCTCCCCAACATCCCACGAATTCCCACCCACAAACACCTTAAACAACCCAGGCTCCGCCACAAAACCCTGCCCTTCGTGCCAGAACGCCAGGTCGTTTTTGCATACAGTGAACGTCACCGTTTTCTTTTCGCCAGGCTGGAAGCTTAGCTTTTGGAAACCTTTCAATTCTTTTACTGGTCTGGTGATGCTGCCCACGAGGTCGCGGATATAGCGTTGCACTACTTCTTCACCAGCGTATTTGCCCGTGTTGATCACGCCAACCGTCACTATGAGGGTTTCGTTCATGCCAATTTTGGATTTGCTCAGGCGGATGTCAGCGTAGGAAAAAGTCGTGTAGCTGAGCCAGAAACCGAACGGATACAAAGCGTCGGTTTTTACGTCGCGGTATTTCGACAGGTAAATGCGGTCGCTGGCTGGTTCGGTATAATTGCCTTGATATGGGCGCCCCGTGTGTTTGTAGCTGCAAAGGAAATGCCCAGCGTGAGCAAGCTGAGACTTGTGAGTAATTTCATTATTAGACTTTCTTCGTAAAGTTAGGCTGGCTCCTGTTTTCGAGAGGGGGGGTATGGGCCAAATAAGCGGGGGATTTGTTGGGGCAGAAAATTTTCTGCCCGTTGGCATATATTGTCCCCGTAGGGGTTGAAAATATTCAACCCTTACGGGGAGGAGGCGGGGTTAAAGATTATCAACCCTTATGGGGGCCAGGGTTGAAGGTTTTCAACCCTTATGCGGTGGCGGGGTTGAAGGTTTTCAACCCCTACTGTTGTTGAAAAACCCGCACATAATCCACAATCATCCGTTGCGGGAAGACCGTTGTTGCATCGGGGGAACCGGGTAAATTTCCGCCCACCGCGACGTTGAAAATGAAAAAGAAAGGCTGATTGAAAGGATACGGTTGTCCGTTCAAATTTGCTGGCGTGATGGTATGGTAAAGTTGGTCGTCCATATACCACTCGATCTGGTCTTCTTTCCAGATGATGGAAAAGACGTGGAACTCCTGGGAGAATTTTTGGCCGGCAGGCAGAAATTTCGCGGCGGTGCGAAACTGGTGCTGGCTGAGGTTGGCGCCAAAATGCGCTGTGCCGATAATGCGGTTGGGGCGTTCACCGGTCAGCTCCATGATGTCAATTTCGCCGCAAGCAGGCCAGCTGGTGTTGTCAATGTTTTCGCCCAGCATCCAGAGCGCAGGCCACAGGCCCTTACCTTCGGGCAATACTGCGCGGATGTCAATCCGGCCATATTTGAATTCCCGCTTGTTTTTGGTAATGATGCGCGAGGAGGTGTAATTTTTACCTCCAAAATTTTCCTGTTTTGCTTCGATGACCATGTGGCCTCGCGTCATCAGGGTGTTTTCCGGGCGGTAATACTCCAGTTCATTGTTGCCCCATCCGCAATTACCCGGGCAGCCGTCGCCAAGTTCGTACGTCCAGTTCGCCGGGTTCAGGGTTTCGCCCGCAAACTCGTCCTGCCAAACCAAATTGTAGCCATCATAACTTTCCGGCGTCGTGTAGCCCGTTTCCGGGATATTGATAAAATCGGCTGGATTGATGTCGTCGTTGAGGATGGTAATGGTGATGCGGTCGTTCGACAAATCTGCGTTGGCCGCATCGAAAAGGCGCAATTCAAAAGTTTCGTCCTCTTCTTTCACTAAATCGCCCCGAATGGTGAGCGTAATTTCCTTCTCATTTACCGAAGGTCCAAAAAGCAATTTTTGATTGTCTATCAAAATAAAATCATTGCCGGCTACAGCCGTGCCATTCATGGTGGCGGCGGTCACCACGACATTGGTCAGGTTCAGCCCTCCCAGCTTCACTTTGAAAGTGAGCGTCGTATCGGCATTGCCTTCCGTGATGACAATATTCGCAGCGTCTAAGGCAAGGCTGGGTTTGGCTGTTTGCGGCAAACCCGTATCGTCGTCTTCCTTAATGCAGGACCAGCAGGCCGTTGCCAATAAGAGCGCAGACAGGATATAATTTTTCATGTTTTTAGTTTTAGCCCCCTAACCCCCTCCTTCGACTGCGCTCAGGCAGCGAGAGGGGAATAAAGGCCGTTTCCGAAAAAGTTTATAATTTGTTGTTCGTTGTCGGTTGTTCGTTGTTCGTTATCACATCTTCAAATCCTCGAATTTTCAAATCTTCAAATCACTTCTGGTACACCCTTACATAATCCACCTCCATCCTTTGCGGCCAGATGCTGTCGTCAACGCCCTTTTTACCGCCCCAATTGCCGCCAACGGCAATATTGAGCAGCAGGTGAAAAGCTTTGTCGAAAGGCCAGACTTCAAAACCGTTTTTTTCATCGGTAAAACTGTGGTAGCGTTTCCCATCCACATAAAAATCTAAGCGTGCTTCGGTCCACTCCAGGGCATAGCGGTGAAATTTCTGGTGTGCGTCGGTCAACAAAATCCTTCCCGCACTTTGTGTTCCAATGTTGTGGTTATAGCTTTTGGTGTGCACCGCCGCAAAAACGGAATCAGGTTCATACCCTACGTATTCCATAATGTCAATTTCACCGCTGGAAGGCCAGCCGCCGTATTCCCAACCGGTGGGCAGCATCCAGATTGCCGGCCACACGCCCCGGCCGCTCGGTAGTTTGGCGCGCACTTCAATTTTGCCATATTTCCAGTCACCTTTGTGTTTCGATACCAACCGGGCCGAAGTGTATTGTCTGCTTCCAAAAGCCTCGCGGTGCGCCTCAATGATGAGGTTCCCGTTTTCCACGCGGGCATTTTCGGCACGGCTTTGCGTATAGTATTGCAACTCGTTGTTGCCCCACCCGCAGACGTTCGGACACCCGTCACCGAGGTCATACCCCCAGCGCGTGCTGTCAGGTAAGCCTTCGTATTGGAACTCGTCGGCCCAGACTAATTGGTATTTAGCGGTTGAATTCACCTCACCCAAAAGCGATGTGCCCGTCATTGTCAAGGAGATCCAGGCGCTTATCAAAGTTAAAAGGTGCATCATATATTGGTTATTTGCGCTAATTAGCGTCTGTGCTTTTAGTCGAGTGTCTGCTCTTTAGAGTTCGAGAGCAAGGCATGTTTGGCCCCAAAAACGGGAGTTTACTTGCGTAAATGACCGATTTTGGGGCCGAACATAACGCAGCTATCGGACTATAAAGACAGACACTAATCAGCCGCTTCAAAATACAATTCAAACCAGCCGCCACCATTCAGAAACGGGGTGCGCACGATCAATTCCGTCTCCGTCAACACAACGATGTCGTAATTGTTGGAAGCATCCCAAACCCCCATAAAAGCGCCTACTGGCAAATTGA
>JALHRK010000012.1 GCA_022841505.1 Saprospiraceae bacterium
CGAAAAATAAACGACGAATGAAAATTCTGATGGTATGTCTGGGCAATATTTGCCGCTCGCCTTTGGCTGAGGGAATTCTGAAAGCAAAAATCAAGGAGCGGGGATTGGACTGGGAGGTAGATTCTGCGGGCACAGGGGGCTGGCACACCGGGGAACAACCGGATCCGCGATCTATACAAACCGCCCGGCGCCACGGCATTGATATTACCGATCAGAGCGCGCGGAAACTCCGGCCTGATGATTTGAAAAATTTTGATTTGATTTTGGCCATGGATGAATCCAATCGCAGCGATATTTTGAGATTGGCAGGCAACGAAGCGCAACGCCTCAAAGTAGAAATGATCATGAATTTCCTGAACCCCCTTTCCGATCAGGATGTGCCGGACCCATATTGGGATGACCATGGGTTTGAAGCGGTTTTTCAAATGCTGGATGGGGCTTGTGAGGCGTTGATTGAAAAATACCAGATTTGACACCGCTGGCGCGACGGCTCCGCCTCGTGCCTGTTATTCGTCGGGCTCCGCCCGGCCTTGTACAAGCCAGCCAGAGGCTGGCAAATACGACACGCGAGGCGGAGCCATCACGCGAGCAGTACGATAAAAGTGACCTATGCAAACACCAAAAAAATGGATAGACCGCCCCCAGGAAGTGCGCAGCGAAGACGCCCTCGATCTGGCGGTAATCCGGGAATTTCTTCGCCCGCATTTGCCCGATCTGAGCGGCGAACTGCGCCTGCAACAGTTCCGGGGCGGCGCGTCCAACCTCACCTACCTGCTCCAATTCGACAACGCGGAATACATCCTCCGCTGTCCGCCGAAAGGCGCTAAAGCCAAAAGCGCGCACGATATGGGCCGGGAATTCCGGATCATGGAGCAATTAAAGCCCGTGTATCCCTACGTGCCGGAAATGATTGCTTTTTGTGAAGACACCGCCCTGATTGGCCGGGAGTTTTATGTCATGGAAAAACTCAGCGGCATCATTCCGCGCGCCAATTTGCCCAAAGACCTGAACCTGTCGCGGGAGCAAACCCGGGAATTGTGTTTGAATGTGTTAGACAAGCTTATTGAATTGCATCAAATTGACCCTGAACAAGCGGGTTTGCTGCAATTTGGCAAGGGAGCGGGGTACGCCCAACGGCAAATTGCAGGTTGGTCAGATCGCTACCGGAAAGCCAAAACCTGGAATGTACCTGCCGCCCGCAACATTATGGATTGGCTTGCCGCCAATATTCCGGAAACCGAACGCACCTGTTTTATCCACAATGATTTCCGGTTTGACAATGTCGTGCTCGATGCGGAAGACCCCATGCAAGTGATCGGGGTTTTGGATTGGGAAATGGCAACGGTGGGCGACCCTTTGATGGACCTGGGCAATTCTTTGGCTTATTGGGTACAGGCCGACGATGATTTTGTCCACAAAATGCTGCGCCGCCAGCCCACCCACTTGCCCGGCATGCTGACCCGGAAGGAAGTGGTGGCCTATTATTGCGACAAGATGGGCTTTCGCGCCGAAGATTTTACTTTTTATGAGGTTTATGGGCTGTTTCGGCTTGCCGTGATTGTGCAGCAGATTTATTACCGCTACCACCACCGGCAGACGCGCAACAAAGCCTACCGGCATTTCTGGTTCTTAGCCAACTACCTGTGCTGGCGTTGTAAACGGGTCATTGCCCAAGCTAATCGAAATTAACCAATCGGGCAAACTGAAGGATGCGCGCGCTGATTTCCTGCTCCGTCAGCGTTTTCAGGCGCTCAATGCTGAACGCTTCCACACAGAAAGAAGCCATGGCTGAACCATGAATCACAGCACGTTTCATATTTTCAAAAGAAGTATCCTGCGTTTTTGTCAGGTAGCCCATAAATCCGCCTGCAAAGGTGTCCCCTGCGCCGGTAGGATCCACAATTTCTTCCAAAGGCAAGGCCGGTGCAAAAAACACCTGATCGCCTTCAAACAACAACGCGCCGTGTTCTCCTTTTTTAATCACCAAAAAGCGTGGCCCCATAGCGTGGATGGCCCTCGCAGCCCGAACCAAAGAGTATTCGCCGGATAGTTGGCGGGCTTCTTCGTCGTTGATAATGAGGATATCTATCATTTTCAGCACCGTCAGCAAGCCGTCCATTGCCGAGTTCATCCAGAAATTCATGGTGTCCAAAGCGATGAGCTTCGGGCGCTGGTGCATTTGTTCGATGACCTTTTGCTGTACGCTGGGCGTCAGGTTGCCCAGCATCAAAAACGGGACATTTTTATAGGATTCGGGTAAAATGGGGTCGAAATCGGCTAAGACGTTCAACTGCGTCTCCAGCGTATCCCGCTCGTTCATGTTGTTGCGATAGCGTCCGGCCCAGAAAAAAGACTTTTCTCCTTTGCGGATTTGTAGCCCCTGCAAATCAACACCCCTCGACTGCAGGTAGCCCAATTCTTCCGTCGGAAAATCATCTCCAACCACCGAAACGATGCGGATGTCCCGGGTAAAATAGGAAGCTGCCAGGGCGATGTAGGTGGCGGCTCCGCCAACGACTTTTTCCGCCCTGCCGCCCGGCGTCTCAATATCATCGAACGCGACAGTGCCAACGGTTAACAAACTCATAATCCTAACAAGTTGATTTTCAGCAGCAATTTTTTTATTGTTGCCTCTTTTGAAAAAAATATCGCGCAAAGATTGCGCTTTTAATTGGATCGTAATAAATTTGCGCTCGCCTTTTGAAGAATGGGCGAAATCAACCTTCAAAAAGCCTCCTTAGCTCAGCCGGTTAGAGCGGCGGACTGTTAATCCGTAGGTCCTAGGTTCAAGTCCTAGAGGAGGCGCAAAAAAGCTCCGACAGCGTGTCGGGGCTTTTTCTTTTTTGGATAAAATGGGGGATTAACACCTTCCCCCCTTGACAAGCGTCCAAATCTTCCCTAACTTTCGAGTTTCTTAGTCTCTTACAGCTTTCCCCGGAAACCATTTCGTAACCTTTTCGAGCGTTCAGGCGTTACTGTTAATTGGCGTCTTTCGCATGGAAGGGGTTCTATTTTTTGTGTATTGCTGGTCTTTCCTCCTTTGTTCGGCAGCGGACAAGGCAAGCATACCAGCAAAAGACGTTCTCTAATCGTTGTTAAAAAAGTAGAGTAAGCGATGGCAATGCATGATAACTACCGCCTGTTAATTGAGAAGCTAGACCAGTTCATTCGCAAGTATTACATCAATCAGCTCATTCGTGGGGCGCTGTACAGCGTTGCGCTTATTTTGGTTTTATTCCTCGGGCTGAACTTCCTTGAACACTATTTCTATTTCCATGCAGGCACCCGTAAGGTGCTTTTTTATTCTTTTATCGGCGTCAGTGCGTTGTCGCTGGGCTATTGGGTGGTCTTGCCTCTGTTGCATTATTTCCGGCTCGGGAGCGTTATTTCGCACGAGCGGGCTGCGGCCATTGTTGGCGACCATTTCTCCGGAGTAAAAGACAAACTGCTGAACGTGCTGCAATTGCGCCAGCAAGCCGAACAAGTTGACCAAAAAGACCTGATTTTGGCGAGTATTGATCAAAAATCGGAAGAAATCAAGCCGGTTCCGTTCATAGCGGCGATCAATTTATCCCAAAATAAAAAATACCTGCGTTATGCCCTGCCTCCCCTGATGCTGCTCATCGTGCTGCTGTTTGCGGCGCCAAGCCTCATCAAAGACAGCACAGCGCGCCTCATCAGCGGCAAAGAATTTGAAAGACCGGCGCCATTCCGGTTCAAAATAGACAAAGACGACCTGTCGGTGATGCAGTTCGGCGATTACCAGCTCGACGTAGCCATTGAGGGCGAACAGTTGCCAAACGAGGTGTTCATTGACGTAGACAACTACACCTACCGCCTGACGAAAGAAGCGCCAGATCGCTTCGTCTACCGGTTCAGCAATGTTCAGAAAGACCTGGAGTTTGAATTGTCGGCAGCCACGGTGCGCTCAGAAGCATACACCCTCGACGTGCTGGAAAAACCGAACATCCTGGGCTTTGAGGTGAAGTTGGATTACCCGGCCTACACCGGGCGCAGAGACGAAAGCCTGAACAGCGTCGGTGATTTTGTCATTCCGGAAGGCACCAATATTGACTGGGTCTTTAATGCCCTGCACACGGACGATATCCAAATTGCTTTTTCCGGCGACCAGCTTCGCAAGCAGCAGGTCAAGCGTTTTTCGGACGACCTCTTTACGTTCAAAAAGCGCGCGGCAAAAGACGAAGCCTATAAAGTATTCATTTCCAATGCACGGCTGCCCAATGCAGATTCGGTGAGCTATACCATCACGGTCATTCCCGATTTGTATCCGAATATTTCGGTTGAAAAATTCCAGGACAGCACCGACCGCAAGTTGCTGTTTTTTGCTGGCGAAGCTTCGGACGATTACGGTCTTACTGCCCTGACGTTTAACTACAGCATCAAGCGCTCGGGCGGCCAGCCGGGCAATCTGAATACGGTGGTGGTAAAAAAACCGGAAACGAAAGACATCCGCTACGATTATTCCTTCGACGCCACCAACCTCGACCTGAAACCAGGCGACGAAGTCACGTATTATTTTGAAACCTTCGACAACGACGGCGTCAATGGCCGCAAGTCGGCGCGTACCAACCTGATGCTCCTTTCCATCCCAACGGTGGAAGAATTCAAGCAGATGGCCGAGCAGAACGACCAGCAGATCAAAGACAACCTGAAAAAAGCGCTCGAAGAATCGCGCAAAATTCAGGAAGACATGAAAAAAATGCGGGAAAAACTCCTGCAGGAAAAAGACTTAGACTGGAAAAGCCGCAAGGAATTAGAAAAAATGCTGGATCGCCAGAAGGAATTAGAAAAACAAATTGACCAGGCCAAACAGTCTTTTGAAGAAAATAAGAAAAACCAGGAGCAATTCAGCGAAACCGATCAGAAGATCGCTGAGAAGCAGGAGCAACTTCAGGAACTCTTCGAGCAGGTGATGAGCGAAGAAATGAAGGAACTCATGGAGCAAATCGAAGAAATGCTTCAGGAGTTGGAAAAAGACGGTGCGCTGGAAATGATGGAAGACTTCCAGTTTGAAGACGAGGATATGGAAAAAGAACTCGACCGGATGCTGGAAATGTTCAAACAACTCGAACTGGAACAGGAACTCAATGAAGCCATTGATGAGTTGAATAAATTGGCAGAAGAGCAGAAGGAACTGAGTGAAAAGACCGAGGGGGAGAAAGAATCGCAGGAGGAACTGAAAAAGGAGCAGGAGGAAATCAACGAGAAGTTTGAGAAGCTCGAAGAGAAGATGGAGGACATCGAAAAGAAAAACGAAGAGTTAGAGTCTCCAAAGGAGATGGAAGAGAAGAAAGAGGGGATGGAGGACATCAAAAAAGACCTCAACGACAGCGAACAGCAATTACAGCAGAAACAGAATAAAAAAGCATCCAAGGCTCAGAAAAGCGCTTCTGATAAGATGAAAGAGATGGCCAACAAAATGGCCATGGAAATGCAGTCGGGCGAAATGGAGCAGATGGAAGAAGACATGAAAGCGCTGCGCCAGTTGCTGGAAAACTTAGTTGGCCTGTCTTTCGACCAGGAAGACCTGATCAAAAACTTCTCTGCGGTAGAAATAAATACGCCGAAATACGTAGCCCTCGTGCAGGAGCAGTTCAAACTCCAGGACGATTTCCGCTTAGTGGAAGACAGCCTTCAGGCCCTGAGCAAGCGCGTATTCCAGATTGAATCTTTTGTGACCGAAAAGGTATCCGACATCAAAGGAAACATGCGCGAATCGCTGAAAGAACTGGAAGAACGGCAGAAACTACAGGCCGGCGAACACCAGCAGCGCGGCATGAAAAACATCAACGACCTGGCGCTTATGCTCAGCGAGGTGATGAACCAGATGCAGCAGCAGATGTCGAGCATGATGTCGGGCGACCAGATGTGTACCAATCCGAACCCGAACGGCAAAGGCGGCAAAAAACCTTCCGATAAAATGTCGCAAGGGCAGCAGGAGCTGAACGAGCAGATGAAAAAAATGAAAGACGGCCTGCAAAAAGGAAAAGGCGGGTCGAGCAAAGAATTTGCACAAATGGCTGCCAAACAAGCCGCGCTGCGCAAAGCACTGCGCGAAAAGCAGCAGGAGTTGCAGAAAAAAGGCCAGGGCAGCAAAGAGTTGCAGGACATTATGGATCAAATGGACAAGGTTGAAATTGATTTGGTCAACAAAAGGCTGAACAACGAAACCCTCAAACGCCAGGAGGAGATCATGAGCCGCCTGCTGGAACACGAAAAAGCGGAACGCGAACGCGGGCTCGATGAGCAGCGCAAAGCGGAAACCGCCACTCAAAAAGAGCGCAAAATGCCGCCCTCACTCGAAGAATACATCAAAAAACGCGAAGCAGAGATCGAACAGTACAAAACGGTCTCGCCTGCCCTGAAACCCTACTACAAGCAATTGGTGGAAGATTACTTTAAAACATTGAAAGCCAAATAAAAAGTGACTTCTCAGTAGCATGGTCGTCGGAATGCCCGGATTGTCAAAAGAGGTAAAATGAATACCTTACAGAGTATTGAACAATTATTATTTCTTCAACCGGAACACACAACTTAACCGAGGGATGAAATCAAATACACTACAAGCTGTCGTTCTTGAACTGCCTTCCAGACCCGGAAGTATCAGCACAATTGAATCGTGGGTTACGCGCATGGCAGAACGCTACCGCATCAGCCCTGACGTACACGGCAACATTTTGGTCAGTGTTACAGAAGCCGTCAACAACGCCATCATTCACGGCAACAACGGGGATGAATCGAAACTGGTTCAGGTACACCTGAAAAAACAAAATAATCAGATCGCGGTGCGCGTTTCCGACCAGGGCTGCGGCTTCGATCATTGCAAACTGCCGGATCCGACTGCTCCGGAAAACATTCTGACCCTCGGGGGCAGGGGTGTTTTCCTGATGAAAAGGCTTTGCGACGACATCAGTTTTGAAGACAACGGCAGAACTGTGGAAATGCATTTTAAGATTTGAAATGTCAGATTTTAGACATTAGATTTTAGACATCAGACTACATGCCTGCATCAATTGGCGATCACGGGGAGATAGATTGGAACGAAGAGGCGGATTATCCCGTCAACTTCTTTTCGGAAGATATTGAATTTGAATTGCCGGATGAAGCGCGCACCCGCGCTTGGATTATTCAGGCGCTCGCGCAGGAAGGCAAATCGCCTGCTGCAATCAACTACATTTTTACCAGCGATGCCTATCTGCACCGCATGAATGTGGAGTATCTGGATCACGATACCCTCACCGATGTCATTACCTTTCCGTATTCGGAATCCGACGAAATCGAAGGCGATGTTTTCATCAGCATTGACCGGATCCGGGACAATGCCCTACAATTCGGCGCAGCGTTTGACGTGGAATTGCGCCGGGTGATGGCGCATGGGGCGCTGCATCTTTGTGGGTATTTGGATAAAACACCGGAAGACAAACAGCGCATGTCTGCCAAAGAAGACGAAGCTATCCGACTTTGGCCGGAAATGTCCGATTAAATGACCCCATGTTTGCGTATCTTTGTACGCAATACTGCTGAATATGCTCAAGAAGCTCGACTGGTACATTATCCGAAACTTCCTTTCTACCTTTTTTTTCACGGCTTTGATCTTTACGATGATTGCCGTGTCCATAGATTTTAGTGAAAAAGTAGAAAAATTCGTCGAGGAACCGATCACCAAAAAGGAGATCCTGCTCGACTACTACCCAGGCTTCATCCTGTTCATTGACGGCTTGCTTTGGCCATTGTTTGCCCTGATCTCCGTCATCTTTTTTACCTCCCGGATGGCGTTCAACTCCGAAATCATTTCCATTTTTAATGCGGGCGTCAGCTTCAACCGGCTCATGCGGCCCTACCTTGCCGGCGCGGGGCTCATTGCTTTTTTGCACCTGGCGGGCAACCATTTTTTCATCCCGCAGGTCACCGAGCGAAAATTGGACATTGAGGGGCAGTATTTGGAAAAGAACAAGCGCAAAAAGGAAAAAAGCTCCGATTTTCATTTTTTCATTTCACCGGATACTAAAATCTACATCGGCATTTTTAGCCGCCAGGATACCAGTGCGCAGCATTTCCGGATCGAGCATTTCAAAGACAATAAAATGGTCTCTGTGCTCAAGGCAGCCCGCGCACAGTGGATCGGGCCGCCTAATAAATGGCGCCTGATCAACTATGAAATCCGAAATTTTGACGGGGATAAAGAAACCTTGATTTCCAATCGAAAAGACCAAAAAGACACTACGTTCAATTTTGCGCCTTCCGATTTTCTGGAAGCGACAGAAGTCCACACCAGCATGACGACGCCCGAACTGATGCGCTATTTAGCCAAGCAGCGCGAGCGCGGGGTGGGGAATGCGCAACGCTACGAAGTAGAATTGCAACGGCGCACTGCCGAACCCTTTTCCATCTTCATCCTCACGCTGATCGGCATGGCGGTTGCCGCGCGGAAAGTTCGGGGTGGAATGGGCCTGCATTTGGCCATTGGCATCGCGATCGGCGCCATTTTCGTGTTTATCTCGCGCTTTGCCATTGTGTTTGCCTCGGGCAATATCATTCCGGTTTTGCTGGGCATCTGGCTGCCCAATATTATATTTGCTATCCCGGCTTTTTACCTCATTCGCAACGCACAAAAATAAAGACGCATGGTTCCCGAGGCCGCACGGCTGCATCTTTCCAACGACGAACGCCTTCGACCTTTAGTGGCCGCCATACAACCGGCTGCTTCGCAAAGTGCCGGCGATTTATATGCCGAATTGGTAGAATCCATCATTTACCAGCAGTTGTCCATCAAAGCGGCAGCCACCATCCACAAGCGCTTCCTGGGTTTGTTTCCGGAAGGCTACCCCGTCCCCGAAGCTTTGGTGAAGTTGGATACGGAGTTGCTGCGCGGAGTGGGGCTTTCTTATCAAAAAGCCAATTACGTGCGCAATGTGGCGGAGTTTTTTATGGCTGAAAACCTAATTGGGTACAATTGGGATGAGCACGAAGACGAAGAAATCCTTCGGCGCCTCACACAAATCAAAGGCGTAGGCCGCTGGACAGTGGAAATGATCCTGATGTTCACCCTGAAACGGCCAGATGTATTCCCGATGGACGACCTCGGGGTGCAAAATTCAATGATCAAATTGTACGGGCTGACGGAAACCGGGAAAGCGCTCCGGCAACGCATGACAGCAATCGCAGAGACCTGGCGCCCTTATCGGTCCTGGGCCTGCGTGTATTTGTGGCGTTGGAAGGACGCCGGGAAATGACTTTCATACGTCCGATTTGGTTTTCAAAGCTTAACTTTATCCATCTAAATCATCATTCACAAAAAATAATACAGTCATGTCATTTGAAGTGGAAGGCAAATTGATTAAAAAGTACGAAACCGAAAGCAAATCTGAAAAATTTCAGGCGCGGGAATTCGTCATTGAAGTAGCAAGTGGTAACTACCCCGAATTCGTCAAATTTCAATTGACGCAGGACCGCTGTTCCCTGATAGATGCCTTTTCGGAAGGCGAGCAGATGAAAGTGCATTTCGACCTGCGTGGCCGCGAGTGGCAGGGCAAATATTTCACCAACCTGAATGCCTGGCGGGTAGAAAAAGTGTCGCAGGGCGCCGCTGAAGCACCGGCTGCTGCAACGGGCGATGGCGCCTTCCCAAGCGCAAGCGATGAGCCGAGTTATTCTGCCGCTGCGGGCAGCGACGATGACCTGCCGTTCTAAGATACGCGTTGATACGCATCACATCAGGAATTTCGTTATCCCTGTGGATCTTTCAATAACCTGAACCCATTTGCTATGACGAAATTCTTGTTGTTTATCACCTTACTTTTTCCCACAGCGCAGGCTTCCGCTCAACTGCTGTCGGGAGCGGGTGCGCGCTGGAGTGATTCCTTCCGCGAATGGGTTATCTACGCCGGTGAGGATGAGGGTGACCTGCGCCTGCGCTGGCAGGATGCCAGCAAATGGGACGAATGGGAGTACAACATCGCCGGATTAAGTGGCGCCATCAAAATCAAGTGGCCCAACGACCCCGGCGAGTGGGAAATCCGTAGCAATGAGGGAGAAATCGTCAGCGCTAAAATCCTCTGGAACAACAATTTCCGGGAGTGGCGCATTTCCGATAACGACATCCAACTCACCCTGACTTGCCGCTACAACAGCACCTGGGACGAGTGGGAAGTGCAAGGCAATTATGGGAATATGGAAATCTACACGGCGTTCACCGGCGACCCAAGGGATTGGGTGGTCATTGACGAATTAGACAAAGACGTGCCCGCCGCCATGCGCATCGCCATTTTGTTTATTGTGCTTTATCACAGCAGCCCACGGTATTGAGGCTTGCGCTGAGGCGGTAGCTGAGCTGGCGGCTGAGCGACTTGTACTGAGCGAAGTCGAAGTAAGTCGAAGTCAAGTCGAAGCTCCGCCTCGGGTGTACTATTCCACCGGGCTTTGCCCGATTTTGAGGCCTGCCAGCTAAAGCAGGCGACCACCAGTCTTGCTCGCGCGTAGGCTCCGCCTCGCGTGTACTATTCCGCCGGGCTTCGCCCGGTTTTAGGGGCTGCCCGCTAAAGCAGGCGACCGCCAGTCTTGCTCGCGCGTAGGCTCCGCCTCGCGTGTACTATTCCGCCGGGCTTTGCCCGATTTTAGGGTCTGCCGGCTAAAGCAGGCGGCCACGAACACTTCAGTTTTTCACAAAAAGGCCCACAATTGTGTTAATTGTTCGGACATTTTCGGACATCTGCTTCCTCCTGCGCGGAATCTTCACTTTTTTCAAATAAAATAGCAGAAAAAACGCGGCGTAAGCTTTTCCATAATGGCTAACACACAATCCTGCGGCCCATGAAAAAATTCTTACAGGAATATTTCTACTATACCCGACGCGAGCGCAACGGCGCGTTTGCATTGGTCGTGCTTTGCATTCTGTTGGTACTAACACCCAAATTATACCCATTTTTTATACCCCAACAAAAGGCAGCGGATACAAGCGCACTTCGGGAAGCGGCGGAAAGAATCGCGCTATCTGCCGGAAGCGAAGAAGAAAACTACCGGGCTGGCAGCAAAAAACCGGCGGGGAAATTGTTCAATTTTGATCCCAATACCGCAGGTATTGAAACCTTTGTGCAGCTGGGTTTGTCGGCGCGGACGGCGCAAACCATCCTCAAATACCGGTCTAAAGGCGGCAAATTTTTCAAAAGCGAAGATTTTAAAAAAATATACGCCCTGCGCGAAGCCGATTACCTGCGTTTGGCGCCGTACATCCGGATCGGAGAGCAACAGGAATACGAGCGGGATCAACGGGTTTCCTACACTGAGGAAAATACACCCCTTGCCGAACCGTTTGATTTTGATCCCAATACTGCAGACGAAGCAACTTTGCGAAAATTAGGTATTTCGGAGAAAGTAGCCCGGGTCATCCTCAATTACCGGGAAAAAGGCGGGCGCTTCCGCAAAAAAGAAGATTTGGCCAAAATATACAGCCTGCCCGAAGCCGATTATCAACGCCTTGAGCCTTTTATCCGGATTGACCTTGGCCAGCCCGCCGCCAAAACTGCTCAACCGATGGCAGCGGCTGCCGTCCTGATTGACATCAACAAAGCAAGCGCTGAAGACTGGCAGCGCCTGCGGGGCGTCGGCGCAACGACCGCCGGGCGCATCGTTGCTTACCGCGAAAAATTAGGCGGTTTTGCCTCGGTGGAACAAGTCGGGGAAACGTTTGGCCTGCCCGACAGCACTTTCCAGCACATCAAATCCCAATTGGATTTTTCGCCCATTTTTAAACCCTTGGCGGTGAATGCAGCAGGCATTGACGAATTAGACGCCCATCCTTATCTTTCCCGCAAAGAAGCAACCGCCCTGGCTGCCTATCGCGCCAACCACGGGGATTTTAAAAATTTTGAGGACGTAAAAAAAGTGAAAGCACTCAGTTCGAAAACTTTGGAGAAAATAAAGCCGTACCTTGAATACTGAGCTATCAGCAAATTCTTCAGGCGGGCGTGTCTTTTTTTAGAGTTCGAGAGCAAGGCGTGTGAAGCTCCCAAAAACGAGAGTTTACTCGCGTAAATGACCGGTTTTGGGAGCTTCGCACAACGCAGCTATCGGGCTCTAAAAAAAGACACAAAGAATAGCCGCCCTCTCCGGAAGAGGGCGGCTCGCAAATAAAATGAAGGAAAACAGTGTGTAATAACACTTAACTTATATCAAGAGAGAAAAATGTATTTACAGTTCATCCAGCAATTCCGCAAAAATGGCTGGCGTCGTCCCAATCGGCTGAAGTGGAATCGGAATTCCGGTTCCTTCCAGCGTTGTTTCCGCGTACCCTAAGAAGTGGTTTTGCTCTTTTGCAGAAATACTCAGCAGCGTAACGGAATGTCCAATCGGAATAAACGTGGAGCAAAATTGCCGCTCCGAAGCACTCCATTCCAGCTCTACGATGCTGTTTTTCTGCTGAAAAACAGCAAAAGTGGCCGTATTCGTCTCATCAAAACCCTCTGGCAGCATGATGCAAAACGTCGTTTCGGTGGCCGGGCCAGCGGGAAGGTATTGTCCGCAGGCAAACCAACCGGTTGCGGAAGTCTCCCATTGCCAGCTTGTTATCCATTGTTGGCTTTGGGCGTCAAAAACTTCATTTGGCAACACTTCCGTTTGCTCGTTTATATCTAACCACAAGGTTCTGCCCTCCTGATCGCTGATGCCCCGGAAAAGCCGGGCTTGTTCATCGGCAGCCAGTCGGGGAATGTCAAACCGCAATTTTGCGGCGGGCGAAACTTTCAGTTGAACATCATTCCTCATCACCGAGATATGAACAGCGCCGAGGTGTTCAAACAAATCATGAAGTGTTGTGGTCCCCATCCGGTTGGCCACCCAGGTTCCTTTTTTGAACGCCTGGCTGAGTTGCACTTCAACCACCCCTTCTACGGGGTCGCCGCTCAATGTGGTAAATGCTCCGGCGGGAATGAATAAATGGACGCCCTGCGTGCTGCTAAGGGTTGTATCCTGGTTCGTAGAAACCTGAAAAGTTTGTGCAGCAGGCTGGATGTCCTGAAATAATGCATTAAAAGCGCTGTTGGTGAGCGCGGGCGTGTCGGGCAAAAATACGTCTACCTCCTTCACACAGGAAGACAGGCTACAAACAGCGATCAGCACAGCGAAAATTTTCCTCATTCCCTTAACCTTGTTTAAAAGGGAAGATACCGGACATGGGCATTGTGCTGCCTGAATGACGTTTTTTCTTTACAAACGTTTGCGGATGCCGATGGAAGCGCCCAACAGCCAGTATTTCTGGCTGACCGGGAATTCGGGTTTGGTAAACGAATCGAGGTAATAACTCAGGTGCGGCTCGAAAAGGATGTGGAAATCGGGCTTCCATTTATAGGCCAGTCCGGCGCTGATGAACCACGCCGTTTCCAACCGTTTTTTGAACGCCGGATAAGCGTCGGCACGGTTATAGGAGAAACTAACAGGAGTGAGGTCTTCTGGCGACAGGAAAGCGCCTTTCTGTTGGAAAAGCAGGTTGATGCGAACCCCCGCGCTCAGCAAAAGATCGAATTTTGGTTTCCGCAGATCGAATCCAACCGCAAGCGGAATTTCTACGATCTGGTATTGGTTGGGCGTGACAATCCGGCGGGTACCGCTGACGTAAGTCGTGTCCGTGCGGACAATTTGGCCGTTGTCGTCATAGGTATTGACAATGGTAATGCGGACTTCGCTTTCATTCAGGTAATCGAACGCTTCTGTGATCTGGGTATAATTAATGCCCGCCCTGGCAGCAAGGCCAAAGTCAGATACGGCCGTCAACCGTACGCCTGCTCCAAAAGTATGGCGACTTTTTTCTGTGTTTTCGCGCTGCTCCTTATAGCCTTCGTATTCAGAATCAAGGGCCTCCAGATTGCGGAAAGCAAAACCCGAAGACAAGGTCACATCTACATAATGGTACCAGTTTCCGGGAGAAAAGCGCGCGCACTTGGGGTCTGGTGGGAAAAGACCTTTCAGCAATTCTTTGTCTTCGAAGGTCACCGGTTCCAATGCCAAAGCCGGCAACATAGAAGCAGTTTTTATGGTTGTAGCTGTTTCTGTCTCCTGATCGTGCACGCTTTCTGATTGCGCTGCGGACAACGATTCCTGAGGCGCAATCACTGTTGGGTTGGACTCCGAATCAGCCGGCAATACCTCTGCCTGATCGGCAATTTGAGTGAAAGCAGGCGGAACGAAAGATTTGGATGATTTTTTTTGTTGTGTAATTTCAGCAACGGCTGATCTGTTTTCTGCTGTAAATGCCTCCAGCGCCGGTTCAGCAGGGATGATGGAAGCAGCAGGTTTTTCGGGTGTCATTGGAATGGGGAAACTTTGGATGCTCACGACGGATGCATCCCGGGGCCAAACCGCATAAAGCGCCAGTGCGCCAATAGCCGTTAGAGGCAGAAGCCATAAAGCGATTAAGCGACGACGGGGCTTTACGCTGCGGCTTCGCTCGATCGCATCCCAGAGATGCATAGGCGCATCCTGCCCGTGGTTCTCAAGACGGGTACGAAACAGATCATCAATCGGATGTCGGCGGTTCATACAGCTATTTTTTGTAGTGCTTCGATTCGGGCCTGCAATTGTTTTCTGGCTTTCACCAATTGCGAGCGCGAAGTGCTTTCCTGAATATTGAGCAGGTCGGCAATTTCTTTATGACTGTAGCCTTCAATGGCGTACAAATTAAACACAACGCGGTAGCCTTCGGGCAATTCCGCAATCAATTGCAACAATTCTTCTTCATTCAATTGCGCATATACAGACGGCTCCATCGGCGATTCGGGCAAGTATTCTATGCCGATATACTCATTCTGGAAGCTCTTTTTGGCGTATTGTTTCAATGCAGTATTGATGACAATCCGCCGGATCCAGCCCTCAAAGGATCCTTTGAAGCTAAAATCGGCTACGTGATCGAACACCTTGATGAAAGCTTCCTGCAAAAGATCTTCGGCTTCCATGTGGTGGCGGGCATAGCGTTGGCATACCACCATCATCTTTCCGGCATAGCGTCGGAAAACTTCCCGCTGACAGTCGCGGTTTTCCTCAATGCAGCCTTTGATAAGATCGGCCTCTGACACGCGCTTGTATTACCTGATAATGTAGATGCTATATTAAACGCAAGTGCTGCTTGCTTCATTTGCCGAACAATATAATTATTTCTGGTTTGGAATTCCCCATCCGGCAGGTTAAAATCAATTTCTGTCGCCCGGCTGTTATTCCAAAACAAAAAGCCGGCTTCCAAAACGAAGCCGGCAAATACATCTTATTCCTGTTGAAGTCATTTTCACGTGGTAGAGTCTTTTAATTTCGATTTCGCTGCTTTTAACCCCCAAATCTTTTTATCAAGCGTTACTTTCGCGTGCTGTATTGGCACACACAAAACTCCAGAGGCCCGCTGTTTATCTTTGAACGTTCCTACAAAATTCATCATCATGACGATACGAATTACGCTATTGCTTTTGTTGTCAGGGAGTTGCTTTGCCGTTTCGGCACAGGAGCCCGCACTGAAACAGACCCTGCGCGGCAAGGTATTGGATGCAGACACCCGCCAGCCCCTTGTTGGCGCCACGGTATCCCTGCTGTCCACCAATATGGGCGCCACAACCGATACTTCCGGGGCTTATCGCATCACTGGCACACCGGTAGGGCGCTATCAGCTTCAGGTCAGTTATGTGGGTTATGCCTCGCAAACCATTCCCGAAGTGCTGGTTGAGTCCGGAAAAGAAACCGTTTTAGACCTCGAATTGCAGGAACAGGTTGAAGAAATCGGGACGGTGGTGGTGCGCGCTGCGAGAAGCGATGCAGCGGTCGCCTGCCCTACGGTGCGCAGCCTTTCCGTAGAAGAAACCCTCCGTTTCCCGGCTACTTTTTACGACCCGGCCCGGCTCGCAGCCACTTTTGCGGGAGTTGTGAACGACAACGACCAGGCAAACGGGTTGTCGGTTCGTGGGAATTCGCCCAACGGCGCAATCTGGCGGCTTGAAGGCTTAGACATTGTCAATCCCAACCACACACCCAATGCAGGTACGTTCAGCGATCGAACGACGCAAAACAGCGGCGGCGTTAATATCCTCAGCGCGCAGTTGCTTGATTTGACCCATTTTTATGCCGGACCTTTCCCGGCCGGGTTTGGCAATGCGCTCTCCGGCGTTATGGATACGCGGCTCAGAAAAGGCAATAGCCAACAACGGGAATTCACCGGACAAGCCAGCCTGATCGGACTGGATCTGGCTGCCGAAGGGCCATTTTCGCGAGATTCAGAAGCGTCCTATTTAGTCAATTACCGTTATTCGACCATCGGATTGCTTAGCGCGATGGGCCTCGACCTCGGAGATGAGGCGATCCGGTTTCAGGATTTATCGTTCAATTTAGTTTTTCCAGGCAGTAAAGGCGCCCAATTCACCCTTTTCGGTGTGGGGGGGCAAAGTGAAAATATTTTCAAAACAGAACGGGATTCTACCCTTTGGGAATTTCAAAAAGACCGCTACGACATCATTTTTGAGTCGCAAACCGGTATTCTGGGTGCTACCTTCACGCTCCCCGTCGGAACCGGTGGATTGTGGCATACGGCTTTGGGGTATTCCATCCTCGACAGCCGCCGCTTTGGCGACCGCTTAGATGCCAACTATCAGCCCATAAGAGAAGAAGAAGACGTTTCCGTTCAGCAAAAACTATCCATTCATAGTTTTTACAACCAAAAATTCAATGCGCGGTCGAGGCTGCGCGCAGGGTTGTTGGCGACCCGCCAAAACTACGATTTGCTGGCCGTTCAGGCGTTCGATGAAGTGGTGGCCGAAGGAGCCGGCGGGGGTTGGTGGATTCAGCCTTATGCCAACTGGCAACAACAGTGGCGCCGGTTGACGCTCAATGCCGGACTGCAGGCTTCCTGGTTTACTTTCAATGAAACGGGCGCCATAGAACCGCGTTTATCGTTGGAGTGGAAACCAACGGAGCATCAACACCTCAGCATCGCCTACGGCCTGCACAGTCAGTTGCAGGCGCCTCAGTTGTATTTTGCGGTTGCTGCGCCCCAGGAAAATCGCGACCTGGCTGCTACCAAAGCGCACCATCTTGCGCTGAGCTATCGCCGCGATGTCACCGAAGCGCTATATTACCGGGTGGAATTGTACCATCAGGATCTGTTCGATGTGCCGGTTAGTGCGACGGCATTTAATACCTTTTCCACGCTCAACCTCACGGAAGGCACGGTGGAGGAAGCCTTGGTCAATTCGGGCAGCGGCAGGAACTACGGGGCAGAAATTACGGTTCAGCAGCGCTTTGTGCGCAGTTTGTATTACTTGATCAATGCAACCTGGTACACGGCGCGATACAAAGGAAGCGACCTGGTTGAGCGGCGCTCGCGTTTCGATGGTGCTTACGCCGCCAATGCCACGATTGGCAAAGAATGGGAGCGCAAGCCCCGGAACGGCAAAACCGGAGCCTGGGGCGCGAATGTTCGGGCAATCCTGTCGGGCGGGCTTCGGGACACGCCCATTGATGAAGCCGCCTCCGCAGCCCTTGAACGCACGATTTACCAAACGGAACGCGCGTTTGAACTGAAACTGCGCGATTACTTCCGGGTAGACCTCCGGGTATATTACCGCCGGAACGGCGCAAACAGCAGCAGCACCCTGGCGCTGGACATCCAGAATGCGAGCAACCAGCAAAACGTGGCGTTCAGCTATTACGACGCCCAGAAAAAACAGGTGGTGGAGAAGTATCAGTTGGGGTTGATTCCCGTACTCAGCTACCGGATTGCCTTTTAAGGTGAGTATGTTTTATAGCTCGATAGCTGCGTTATGTTTGGCCCCAAAATCGGTCATTTACGCAAGTAAACTCCCGTTTTTGGGGCCAAACATGCCTTGCTCTCGAACTCTAAAAACATACTCAGAGCTAAATATCAGATAGCTGCCCTATCTTTGTTATCTGAAATCTAATGTCTTATATCTAATATCTGAAATCTAATATCTTCATTGACACACACATGAAAGTCACAGAATATTTTGAAAAGGCCGCAGGCCGGACGCTCATTTCTTTTGAAGTTTTACCGCCGCTCAAAGGTGGCCGGATGCAGGCTATTTTTGATACGCTCGATCCGCTGATGGAATTCAAACCGCCGTTCATTGACGTGACCTACCACCGGGAAGAATTTGTGTACAACAAGCGCGACAGTGGATATTATGAAAAAACAGCCATCCGCAAGCGCCCGGGAACCGTCGGTATTTGCGCAGCCATCATGCATCGTTACGGCGTGGATGCCGTGCCGCACCTGATTTGTGGCGGCTTTTCCAAAGAGGATACCGAAAATGCGCTCATTGACCTCAACTTCCTGAACATCAAAAACGTGCTGGCCATCCGGGGCGATGCGCGCAAGTTTGAGGGGCAGTTCGTTCCCGAAGAAGGGGGAAACCACTATGCGCTTGACCTCGTGAAACAGATCGCGGATATGAACCAGGGCCGCTATTTGGATGACAACATCGAAAATGGCGAACGGACAGATTTTTGCATCGGCATCGCCGGGTACCCGGAGAAACATTTTGAAGCGCCCAACCTCGATCTGGATATGAATTTCACCAAACAAAAGATAGAAGCAGGCGCGCAATACATTGTCACACAGATGTTTTTCGACAATGCCAAATATTTCGAATATGTGAAAAAGTGCCGGGAAGCAGGCATTACGGCGCCGATCGTGCCCGGGTTAAAGCCAATCACCAAACAGTACCAACTCAGCTCCATTCCGCGCATGTTTTACATTGATCTTCCGGAAGACCTTGTCAAATCTGTGCTTGCCGCAAAAGGGCCCGAACAGATTACGCAGGCCGGCATCGAATGGTGTATCCAACAATCAAAAGAACTGAAAGCGGCGGGCGTGCCTTGCCTGCACTACTACACGATGGGCGACGTGGCCACGATCCGAAAAATTGCAGAATCCGTTTATTAAGCGTTCAAGATGGAACACCAGATCCAAAATTACATCGGCGGCGATTGGCATGCGGCTCAATCCGGCGCATATTTAGACAACTACCAACCGGCAACCGGCAAGGTCTATTCCCGCCTGCCCGATTCGGATGCGCGCGATGTGGAATTGGCCGTGGAAGCTGCCCGGAAAGCCTTGCCGCACTGGTCTAAATGCGGCGCACAGGAGCGTTTTCAGATTCTGATGCGGGTAGCCGACCTGATCGAACGCGACATAGAAAGCTTTGCCAGCGCGGAAAGCGCCGACTCCGGCAAAGCACGCACTTTGGCGCGGACGGTGGATATTCCGAGGGCAATTGCCAATTTTCGATTTTTTGCAACCGCCATCCTGCACTTCAGTTCGGAAGCGCACCCCATGGAAGGGGAAGCGGTGAATTTCACCCTTCGGCAACCATTGGGCATTGTGGGTTGCATCTCCCCCTGGAACCTGCCACTCTACCTGTTTACCTGGAAAATAGCGCCGGCCCTGGCCACCGGCAATTGCGTCATCGCCAAACCGTCTGAATTGACGCCTATGACCGCTTACTTGCTGACAAAAGTCTGCGCGGAAGCGGGGCTGCCCGCGGGCGTGCTCAACATCCTGCACGGGCTGGGCGGCAAAGTTGGGCAAGCCATCGTAGAGCATCCGGAAATTAAAGCCATTTCGTTTACCGGCGGTACGGCCACCGGGCGCAGCATCGCGCAAACGGCGGCGCCCATGTTCAAAAAACTGTCGCTCGAACTGGGCGGCAAAAACCCGGTGCTAATTTTCGCGGACGCGCCGTTTGAAGAAATGCTGAACACGACCGTCCGTTCTTCTTTTGCCAATAACGGCCAGATTTGCCTTTGTGGCTCGCGCATTTATATCCAACGGCCGATTTACGAGCAGTTCCGCGAAGCATTTGTGGCGCGGGTGAAGGCCCTGCGCGTCGGCGATCCGGAAGCTCCGGATACAAACCAGGGGGCCTTGGTTTCGCAACAACACTTAGAAAAAGTGGCCGGTTATATCCGCCTTGCTCAGGAAGAAGGCGGTAAAATCCTTTGCGGAGGTCAACGAGTGGAAATGCCCGGCGAACTGGCAGGCGGCTATTATTTGCAACCCACGGTGATTGAAGGCTTGCCCATCGGATGCCGCACCAACCAGGAAGAAATATTCGGGCCGGTGGTCACCATCGCGCCTTTCGATACCGAAGAAGAAGGTTTGGCTTTCGCCAATGGCACCAATTACGGCCTTGCTGCCACCGTGTGGACCAACGACCTGATGCGCGCGCACCGCGTGGCGGAGCAGCTCCATTTCGGGATTGTCTGGATCAACTGCTGGATGTTGCGCGACCTGCGCACCCCTTTCGGCGGGGTTCGCCAGTCCGGGGTTGGCCGGGAAGGCGGTTTGGAGGCGTTGCGGTTTTTTACAGAACCTAAAAACGTATGTATCCGCTACTGGTAGCCTAACCGCTTACCAATTTCAACCACAACGGCAAATTGTAATACGTTGTCACCCGGCAAATTTTCCCGTTTTTCACTTCCAAAAAAGCTCCGGCGGGCAGCACGTAGGATTGGCCGTGCGCCGGTGGCATGCCTTCGTCGCCTTTTTTGTAAATGCCGTGTACGACAAATTCCGCCGCGATGCGTTCTCCCGTGTCATTGCTCATGAAGACCAGATCGTGGAGGGTTTCTTCGTAAGATTCGTCCATTTGTTGCAGAAACTGCGTGTACAATTCCTGTCCGATCCGCACTTCGCCCTGGTTGACTTCGTGGCGAATTTCGGGGTCAACCAAAGCGATCATACCCGCCCAGTTTTTTTGGTTAAACGCAGCGTAATATTGTTTTACAATTTCCAGAGATTGCATTCGACAGAAGAATTTTAGATTGTTTTTGACAAGAGATTTTGCAGAAAACAACCAACTTAGGAATAAGTTAAAATCAGAGCATGTTCAAATTCCATGGCAGCACTTTTAGCTTAATCCACGTCTCTAAAATGATGTTTATACCTTTCCCTATCTAAACATGGTTGATGTATGAAAAAAGAATTGCTCTTCTGCTTTGTTTTCATGGCAGCCATCCCCCTCGTTTCCGCGCAAAGCACTTGCCTGATCGGGTTACACGGCGGGGTAACTCAAAGTAAATATGTAACACCAGGCGGACTCAGCCAACCTTTTCACCGCCAGGAGTCATTTTTCACCGCCAATGCTGGCATAAGCCTGCAGCAGGATTTTAAAGAGAAATTTTACTGGCAAACGGCTTTACACTATGTAGAATTCGGTGATCGGGTAAAAACAACGGAGGATTTAAGATGGCCAAGTGAATACGATGTTAATGGTGATTATGTACGCGATCCTGCTTTGCCGCACCGCATACGATATCAGCAAAAAACCGATTATGTAACCTTGCGGGCAGGGGCGGGGTATTACCTCTTGCGAACGGAAAAATTCGGACTTGGGGTGATGCCTTTTGCGGAAGCCGGATTTTTTATTAAAAACAAAAACGAACAGCAGCTCCTATACGATGATGGCAAAATAGATTTCAACTCCGGCGGTGGATATTATGGGGACTCAGCGTTCCGCAACGTAAATGCGTCCGTAGGTCTTGCTCTCAGCTTTCAGGCAAAGGTCGCTTCGAAATTTGATGTTTTTCTTGCCCCGGATGCTTCCTATCAATTGCTGTCGGCGACTGTTGAAAATGGCTCCAATGCCAGTACGCGCCGCTATTTTGTAGTTGGGCTGAATGCCGGCGTTTTTTATCGGCTTTGATGACTGGTGCTTGAGCGGACATCGTGCTGCCCGGGAATAAGTTAAATTTTGTTAAAACCAATTTTACCATGCAGCGAAATGCACTTTTCCCAGCTTATACTGAAAACGTCTAATTCTTTCCCACCTAAACAAAATGAATGTATGAAAAAAGAATTGCTCTTTTCCCTTTGTTTCCTTGCAGGAACCACCCTGCTTTCCGCGCAAAGCAATTGCCTGATGGGTTTACACGGCGGGGTCACCCAAAGTCAATATATAAGACCGGACGGAGCCCACCGAGCTTTTAGCAACCGGGAGCCATTATTCAGCGCCAATGTTGGCATAAGCCTGCGACAGGATTTTAAAGAGAAATTTTACTGGCAAACGACTTTACAGTATCTACAATTCGGTCAGCGGGTAGTGGTGGAGGATAATTTAATGTGGGGCAGTGAACACGACGGGAGCGGGGGTTATGTACGCGATCCTGCTTTGCCGCACCGCATGGAGTACCAGCAAAAAACCGACTATCTAACTTTGCGGGCAGGATTGGGGTATTACCTCTTACGCACGGAAAAATTCGGACTTGGGGTGATGCCTTTTGCGGAAGCCGGATTTTTTATAAAAAACAAAGACGAGCAACGGCTCGTATACGATAATGGTAATGTAGATTCCAGCTCCGGACTTGATTATTATGGCGAGCGTGAGTTTCGGAAAGTAAACGCCTCAGCAGGTCTTGCCCTCAGCTTTCAGGCAAAGGTGGCTTCAAAGTTTGATGTTTTTCTAGCCCCGGATGCTTCCTATCAATTGCTGGCGGCGACTGTTGGCAATGGTGACAATAGCGATACACGCCGTTATTTTGCAATGGGGCTGAATGCGGGCGTTTTTTATCGGCTGTAATGCGTTTGAGGTGGGGTGGTGCTTTAGCTCCGGCGCTCGTACCGCCCCACCTCAAACAACCCCATCCCAACCGAAGGCGCTTTACCCATCATCATTTCCGAAATCAATTTCCCGGTAGCCGGCGCTAAGCTCAGGCCCATCATGGCGTGGCCGGTAGCGACGCTGAGGTTGTCGTGCCCATGCGAGCGGCCAATATAAGGCAGGCCGTCGGGTGAACAAGGGCGCAGACCGTGCCAGATGTTCGGCTCCCGGGGCATTTCTACCGCGTAGCCGTTGAAATATTGGGGAATGGCTTTGACGATGCCCCGCACCCGGTTCAAGTTGATGGTTTCGTTCAGGCCTCCGATTTCCATGGTGCCGCCAAAACGGATCAATTGATCGGCCATCGGCGTTATAGCCACGCGGGCTTCCGTCAAAATGGAGGGAAAACGCAGACGCTGGCCTTCGCGTTGCGGCAAGGTGAAACTGTAGCCTTTCCCTGCCTGAATGGGCAGGTTTAGCCGGAGCGCCCGTCCCAGGTTTTGCGACCAGGCGCCGGTGGCCAACAGCAGTTCATCTACAGGCAGGCTTTGTGCTTGTCCGTTCCGGCTTATTTTCAATTGGGTGATGCGTTTGTTTCTGAATTCAAAATCGAGTACGGTGGTTTCGGTCAGGATTTCAACGCCAGCTCCAATCAGGTATTCCCGCATTTGCTGCATGAACGCGTTGGGGTGCAGGTGGGCGTCGCCGGGGTAGTACACAGCTCCCGCCACTTCGGGTTTAATTTCCGGCTCCAGGGCGTTCAGGGCTGCTTTCGACAATACCCGGGCCTCGATGCCCAGCGCGTTGGCCTGTTCCGCGACAGCGGCCTCTTCGGCCAAGGTGTGCTCCGATTTGCAGAGCATCATCAAACCTTTTTCTTCAAAAGAAAATTGAAATCCGGGTTGTTGTGCGAGCTCGTGGTAAAGGGATTTGCTCAGCAGACTCAGGTCGCGCAGCGCAGGGGCGGCTGCCGTCACGCGTTTTTGGGTGGCAGCCCGGTAGAATTCCCAGCCCCAACTGAAAAGTTCCCAACTGAGCCTGGGTTTTACAAAAAACGGACTTTCGGCATTGAACATCCAGCGAATGCCTTGTTCGATCATACCCGGCGCGGCTAAAGGAATAAAATGGCTGGGGACGATCATGCCGGCGTTGCCAAACGAGCAGCCGTCCGCGACAGCGTTGCGCTCAATCAAAGTAACGGAGCAGTTCTCCTGCACCAGGTAATACGCAGAACAAAGGCCGATGACGCCGCCGCCAATGATGGTGATGTGTGGCATTATTTTATTTAGAGGTTAGATGTCAGACGTTAGATATTAGATTTAAGACATTAGACTTTAGAAATGGGATTGCCAAACAAACTCTAATGCCTCAGCAGGGGTGCAAAAAACGCAAGTTTTCGTATATTTCGCTGCAGCCGGCCTGTTGAATTGGTCAATTGGCTAACCAAAACGACGGCTTTTTTGTTAGCAGATAAATGTTTAATCAATAAAATGGCAGACGACCCAAACAAAGCACTCTGGAACATTCTCGAAACCGTAACCGACCCGGAAATCCCGGTTCTTACCGTTGTAGACCTGGGGATTGTCCGCAATGCCGTTGTTCACGAGGACGGATCGGCAGAAATCGTCATTACCCCGACCTATTCGGGCTGCCCCGCCATGAATACCATCGAGGTGAACATCCGGGCGGCGCTTCAGGATCATGGATACAACCAGGTGAAAGTAACCACCGTACTCAGCCCGGCCTGGACAACGGATTGGCTGTTGGATTCCGCAAGGGAAAAATTGCGGGAATACGGCATTGCGCCACCCGAAGCGCAAAGTATGGATAAAATGGCGCTTTTTCAGGAGGTGCGGGAAGTGCCCTGCCCGCGCTGCGGCTCTAAGCACACGCAAATGATCAGTCAGTTTGGGTCAACAGCCTGCAAATCAATGTACCGTTGTAAGGATTGCCTGGAACCTTTCGATTATTTTAAATGCCACTGATTCTGATTCTTGCCCCTCCATTTTGTCAGTCGCGTGTCTGAGTTTTAGAGTTCGAGAGCAAGGCATGCGAAGGACCCAAAAGCGGGAGTTTACTTACGTAAATGACCGATTTTGGGGCCGAGCATAACGCAGCTATCGGACTATAAAATCAGACACGAACTAATGACCAAAAGCTTCTTCAATACTCAGCTCCGTCACCTCGCCAATTGAATTCAGGTAGTTGAAATCCAAAGCTTTGCGCTCGCCCATGACTAAAAAAGTAAAAGCACGTCCTTTAACGTATTGTTCGTGGAAAGCCGAAAGGTCGGAAGCGGTGCTTTTCGACATCTTTTCGTAGACTTCCTGCTGGAGGTCGTGCTGAAAACCGAGATCCCGGGCAGCGCGTGCGTCCCAATAGAGTCGGGAAGGGTGCGTCCGTTCACTTTCGATGCGTTTCAGGATGGAAGCCCGGGCCTGTTCGATCTGGGGCTCCACCACCGGCATCTCCTCGATGATGCTGCGCAATGCGGGCAAGGCATCGGTGAGCTTGTCGGGTTGGGTGCCCACATACGCCTGCAGGTAGTGGGCGCGGTTGTGGCGGTTGGGCGACGTGTAGTAGGCATACGTATGATAAGCCAGCGCTTTGGATTCCCGGATTTCCTGGAAAACAATGGAAGAAAGCCCGAATCCAAAGTATTCATTGTACAAATCGAGGAGCCGGTATTCTTCCAGGTTGAAGCTGGGCGTACCCTTGGACAGGAATAGCAAATCGGTCTGCACAATCGGAAAATCAAGAAAAATCACCTGGTTTTGATGGGTATCCAGCTCTGAAAACACCTGGGAAGGGAGCGGCTTGCGCAACGTCGCCTGCACAGGGTGGTGCTTTTGCAGCAATCCGGCTACGGCTTCAGCCGCACGCGGGCCGTAGTAATAAATCCGGTGTTCGTAGCTGCGCAAACCCTGCATGAGTCCCGTCAGGTCGTCCGGACGGATGGCTTTGAGTTCCGCTTCCGACATACGCCAGCGGAAAGGCGAATTGCTGCCATAACGCGCATAGCTGGCCAAGGCTTCCCGGAGGATGACATTGCGGTCCTGCTTTGCATTGAGGCGCTTGACAAGTACGTCAGAAATCACATTTTCCAGCACTTGTTCGTCGCCCCGGAGCTGCGACAGCAGGTATTCCAGCAATTCGATGCCCGCTTCCAGCGACTCGTCCAGTCCACTAATAGTAATGAAGGAACGGTCGTCGTAAACGGTGACGTCGAGGCTCAGGCCTAAGCGGTACCATTCTTTCTGAAGCGCCTGTGCGGAGTACTTCCCTGCGCCGAGGTAGGGCAGGTAGGTAAAAGCCAGCGACAGGCGCCGGTCGCTGAGGCGGCCCATCTCAAAAATATAATCTATGCGAAAAAGGGAATTGTCTTTATTGGCAACGTAGTCTAATTCGATGCCGCTCGATAGTTTCAATTGCTGAATGGCGCTGTAATCTGCAAACAGGGGCTTCAGGCTTGGGGTTTGTTGGGATAAAAAATTCTGCGCGAAATCCGACACGGCATCCCGGTTTAGCTCCACGGGGGTAATGACGGGCTTTTCAACCTTGATCACATTGGGGTCTGCGCCCTGGCGTTTGTAGACGACAGCAAAATTATCCATGCGCAGGTTTTCCTGCACAAAAGCCATCAACTGGTCTTTCGTCACGGTTCTGAGCCACTCGGTATGGTGCGCATATTCCTTCCAGGGAACCCCCAGAACGAACGCAGCAGTCATCGCCGAAACCCGCCCGCGGTTGCTTTCGTAATTTTTTATTTCCGTAAGGGATTGATTCCGGACCACCGCTTCCAGCATCCAGTCTTCAAATTCGCCTTTTTTGAGCCGCTCTATTTCGCCCAGCAACAGCGCTTCCACTTCTTCGAGGGTTTGCTCTTCCCGGGGTTTGCCGTGCAGGCCAAAAGCCGAATAATCTTCGTAGTACCAGGCCCAGGCGTCGGCTTCCAGGACTTTTTGCTGCTGGTTCAGATTAAGGTCGAGCAACCCCGCCTGTTCGTTGTGCAGAATGTCCCAAACCATGGGCAGGAGCAGCTGATCCTGCGATTTGCTGCCGCCAAAACGCCAGCCGATTTCCACCCAGGGGGATTCTAATCCCCAGACTTCGCGGCGTTGCGGAGTGGTGATTTTTTCCTGTTCGTTGAAGCGGAATGCCGGAATTTCTTTGGGCTGGTAATCGCCAAAATAGCGCTCGGCGATCTCCACCGCTTTATCCGGATCGAAGTCGCCGGCCAGCACGATCGCCATATTATTGGGCACGTAATAGGTCTGAAAATACCACTGAATGTTGTGGTGCGACGGGTTACGCAAGTGCTGCGCCGAGCCGATGGTCGTTTGCGTGCCGTAAGGGTGATCCGGAAACAACAACCCGCGCAGGGTGTTACCGACTTTGCGGAAATCGCGGTCCTGTCCGATGTTGAATTCTTCGTAAACCGTTTCCAGTTCGGTATGGAAAAGGCGCAGCGCCATCATCCGGAACCGCTCCGATTCCAGGTACATCCAGCGCTCCAGTTCGTTCCCTGGAATGTCGTTGACGTAGACCGTTTGATCCACCCAGGTGTAGGCGTTGGTGTCTTCCGCGCCAAGCGCAGTCACCAATTTATCGTATTCGTTGGGCGCTGCAAGCCGGGCCGCTTCATTCGACAAGGTGTCAATTTGCGCGTAAATTGCTTTGCGTTCCGCTTCATCGGTGGTTTGGCGGTGGCGTTCGTACAGCTCGGCGATGTCTGCCAGCAGCACTTTTTCCCGCTCCCAGTCGGTGGTTCCGATTTTGCTGGTTCCTTTAAACAGCATGTGCTCCATGTAGTGCGCCAGGCCGGTAGTTTCGGCGGGGTCATGTTTGGAACCTGCCCGCACCGCGATGTTGCTAAATACGCGGGGCTCGTGCGGGTTCACGCTCATGAACAGGCGCATGCCGTTGGAAAGGGTATATTCCTTGACCTGAATGGGGTCGGTGGCGGATGTTTGATAACTGTACTTTCGGGTAAGCAGGTCGTTCATATTACTATTACTTCGGTCGTTTTTTGTGAGATGGATCGGGCCGTGGCATAGAATTACAGCCCGGTCAATTGACAAAGGTAACAATGTAGAAGAAGAAAGGGTTGGAATGGGTATAACTGTTTGCCCTACCCCACCACCCGATTCACCAAAATCCAATTACTCCCCGCATCAATTACCACCGCATCCGGGAAAATTTTGCGGAAAGCCGCATCAAAAAAGGTTTGCGATTTTTGCTTATCGCCTTCGGAATAAGACAAGCGGTTGTAGAGCAGAATCCCCTGCGGGGAGAGCATGCGTTGAAGGTCAGCGAGAAAATCCAGGGTTTCAAAGTCTTCGGGGATGATGTCGTCTAAAAAAACATCCATGCAGATCAGGTCGTATTGCGTTTCGCATTGCGCAGCAAAATCGAAAGCATCGGCGGTAATCAGTTCGATGGGGGAGGCGATGTCCGAAAGGGTATATTTGTTGGCTAAGTACAAGACTTCTTCGTCAATTTCTACGGCCGTGTAGTTGAAGCGGCAGTCAAAAACCTTTTCCAGCATATAGGGGATGCTGCCTAAGCCAAAGCCGAGGATCAGCACGTCGCTGACGGGTTGGCTTTTGATCTCCAACTGCTGGAAAGCCCTGCGGAAATTGGTGTACAGGTCGGCAAAAGAATAGACCGCGTTTGCGGTATTCAGTTGGTAGCGTCCCTTCACCAAACTCACGCTGAGGTACGGGTTCAATTCGCTTGACGTACTTTCGAGGTGTTGTTCGAAAAGGTAACTCAGCCAGAATTTCCATTGGGGCGGCTTCATGTTCCCGGCTCGTTTTCCCAACTCCGCTGGTTTGCGGTGTCTTCGAGAATGCGCAGCAGGATGAGCCGCTCATCGGTATCGAACTCAACTTCCCGGCGCGTCATCACCCGTTCCACCATATCGAAAGCTTTTTCGCTGCGGTAGGTTTCAAGCGCGCCGTTGTCGCACCAGCTGAAGGAAGGAATGTGCTTGGGTGGGAAACCGCTGCCGAAAATATTGGCGCAAACACCCACCACTGTTCCCGTATTGAACATGGTGTTGATGCCGCTTTTGGAATGGTCGCCCATGATCAGTCCGCAGAATTGCAGGCCAGTGGATTGAAATACGTTGTCTTCGTAGTTCCAGATTTTTACTTCGTCGTAGGTATTGCGCAGGTTGGAAACGTTGGTGCTCGCTCCGAGGTTGCACCATTCTCCGAGGATCGAATTGCCGAGGTAGCCCCCGTGGCCTTTGTTCGAGTTGGCCTGGAGAACCGAATTGTTGACCTCGCCGCCGACCCGGCAGCCGGGGCCAATGGTGGTCGCGCCGTAAATTTTTGCCCCCATTTTCAACACCGCGCCCTCGCATAGGGCAAAACCGCCCCGAATGAGGCAGCCTTCCATCACTTCCGTGTCTTTACCAATGTAAATGGGGCCATTGGTCGCGTTCAGCACCGAACATTCCACCCGGGCGCCCGGCTCCACAAAAATCCGTTCTTTGCCGAGCAACTGGTTGGTTGGACTGATGGGTTCGGATACCCGACCTTTGGTGATCAGGTCGAAATCCTCTTCCAGGGCTAAGTGATTGAGGCGAAAAATATCCCACAAATGGTTGATTTTCAAAAAGGACGTGTCTTCCAGGTCTATGCCTTTCAGATTATGGATGTCCTCGTCGCGCATCAGGCGTTCGATTTGTTTGTCGTCCATCCGGGCGGCAATCAGTTCGCCATTGTGCAGGTAAGCTTCGTTGGGTTCCATCTGCCGCATCAGCCGGCAAAGCTGGTCGGAAGGCAGGGCAGAAGCATTTACCAAAAAATTATCCTGTTCGTACTCAATAGGATAGCGGTCGGCTAAGTAATCCTGCGTGATGTAGGAAACCGTGCCGCCCATCATGCGTTCCCATTTTTCCCGGATGGTCAGGATGCCAATGCGCAAGTTGGCCACAGGCCTGGTGTACGTCAGCGGCAGCAGGCGCTCCCGCACCTCGTTGTCGAACAGGATGACGTTGGTCATAGTCGTTGTTTTCGTGGGTGCTCAAAGTTGTGCCACAAAATAAAGAAAAAAAGCGCATTTCGTCAGTGCCTTGGCGCTAAATCGTATAACCCGAAAACGCAAAGCCCCGACCTTGGTAAAGACCGGGGCTTCGTGCCCTGAGAAACATAAGCGCCGCTTAAGCTTCTTTCTTGGCGTATTTCTTATTGAACTTGTCAATACGACCAGCCGTATCTACGAACTTCATCTTACCGGTGAAGAACGGGTGGGAGAAGCTGGAAATTTCCATTTTAACCAATGGATATTCTTTTCCGTCTTCCCAAACGATGGTATCTCTCGTATTGGCGCAGCTGCGTGTTACAAAGGTTTCTTCAGAAGAGATGTCTTTGAACACAACCAACCTATAGTTTTCCGGATGGAGACCTTTTTTCATGGCAAAAAAATTTCTTTTTCTAATTGGACGGCAAAGATAAGCGCCTTTCCCCGCAAAAACCAAGTTTTGAACAAAATCTTTTTTCGGATGTGACCTTTTTTAGTTTATTCGTCGAAGAATCCGAACATTTTTATAAAAATTCTGTTCAGCTTCAATAAATCGCATACATTTGCAATCAAATTCTGATTTAAGGTCAAATTATTAACAAATATTCTTTCAGCCTGGCGTTTATGGCACAATTATGAATTGCCGGGTTGATCAAACAACAATAAAAACATTATTTCCAATGGAAATTTCAAAATCTCTTTTCGTTCTTTGGTTGGCCCTCGGCCTCATCAGTGGTATTGGTTTTGGTTTGGCAATCAGCAGCATGGCAGTCGGTTTGCCGATTGGCCTGGTTCTGAGCCTGCTGACCGGTATCGTGTTTGAACGCGTTAAAGAATTCAACGGCTGGGCGAAGTAAGTTCGCTTAGTGCTTAGTCACTTTTGCATAGGGAAACGCTGCCAGTGGCGTTACATCATGGTAACATTCCAGGCCTGAGATGCAGACGCCAGCTACCCGATCAAGCGCTACCTGCCCATTTTCCTGAATCGCCTGTTCTGCAACATACAGGTGTTCGATCTGGCCAATCACCATGATGGTCTTATTCAGGTCAATCGGAATTTCCTGCACGAAGCGCATGCCAATTTTTACCCGGCTTTCCTGTACGAAAGGTGCAGGAAAGCCATCGAGCCATTCGGCATTGAGCCCGCAGGCGTCGAACTCAGAAGTCAGCGGATCGAATTTTGCTGACGTAGCATGCGCCTTTTCCACAAAATCGCGGTGGATGTGGTTGATGGTATAATAACCGTTTTGCCGGATATTTTTGTAGGTATGCCCCTGCTCACCCACCACCGGCCGCTGGATGAAAGCCAGCAAAGCCGGATCTGCACCAAGGTGTACCACCGAACTGAAAATGGCTACGTTGGTCACCCCGCTATCCGAAACGGTTCCGATCAGGTTGGCGGGTTTATAACCACTCACGGAATTGACCAGGTTGGCCCGGTAAAAACGCTCGAGTTCCTGAATGGCTGACCGGGTAAAATGCTTCATCGCTGATTGTTTTTACCACCGAACAAAAGACTTGGGAGATGGTTGCGCATCACAACTTCGCAATCACCTGCATCAATTCCGCTTTTTTTGACCTTGAAACGGGCAATGAGCGCTTGTTGCGCATCACGATTTCGCCGCCATCCGTCCGCACAATTTTTTCAATGTGCTTCAAATTGATCAAAAACGAGTTGTGCGCCCGGAAAAACAACGGGTTGTTGAGCAATTCTTCCACTTCGCGCAAGGATTTGGAGACAATGACCGGCTTGGGCTGCGTTGCTAAGTGGAAAGACACGTAACTCCCGTCCGATTCGCAGAATAAAATATCGGCAGTTTCCACAAACAACAATTCGGCGCCCACGGGCAGAGCGATGCGCTCTGGTACCGGGCTGCTGCGGAGGTATTGTACCGCTTCAAATTGTGCAGCCTTCGGAATTGGTGTGTGTTTGGCTTTTTCCACGGCGCGGATCAACTCTTCGCGGTCAACCGGTTTTAATAAATAATCCAACGCATTGAATTTGAATGCTTTGACGGCATATTGGTCGTAGGCGGTTGTAAAAATCAGCTTAAAATCAACCGGCGCGCATTGCCGCAGCAGGTCAAATCCATTGAGCACGGGCATTTCGATGTCTAAAAAAACCAAATCGGGGCGACTGTTCCGAATGGCTTCCAGCGCGCTTTCCGCATCGTTAAAAATACCGCTCACCTGCACAGCCGGGCAATATTTTTCCAGCAGCACACGCAACACATCCGTGCAGTAAGATTCGTCGTCAATGAGGAAGGTTTTGAGCATGGTGAATGGTTATTTGTTATTGGTTATTTGTTACTGGTTATTGGTGACTGTGAAGGTTAAAGTAGAAAGGTTAAAGGGGCGTCATCCAGATAATCGGATTGTTACCTTCGTTCCGGTCGGGGATCCATCCGTAGCATACAAGTCTTCGATCATCGCATTGGCATTTACGCCATACAATTCGCTGATCAATTCCATCCGTTCGGCGGTTACTTGCAGGCCGTGCGATTTTTGGGTGACGGCAGATTTGCTTTTCAGCTCCATGGCCCGGTTTCTTCCGACGCCGTTGTCTTCCACCACAACGCATAAACCCTCAGCCTGGCCAAAGACCCGCACCGTTAGTTTTCCTTTGTCTTTTTTATGCATCAGCCCATGCCAGATCGCATTTTCCACATACGGCTGAATGAGCAGTGGCGGCAGTTCTATCTGCTCAGGGTGCACTTCCGGGCTGACAGAAATTTCATAGTCGAAGCGGTTGCCGAAGCGCATGGCCTCCATTTCAAGGTAAAGCCGCAATGCCTCCAGCTCACGGTCTAAGGGTACCCGGTCAGATCGGGAATTATCCAGGATCAGGCGAATGAGGCGCGAAAACTTGGTCAGGTAAACGGAGGCTTCGTCGGGTTCGTTCACCAAAATAAAGCGGTTGATGGAACTGAGGCAGTTGAATACGAAATGCGGGTTCATTTGCGCCCGCAGCGCCGCCATTTCCACTTTGGCGATGCGCCGGTTAAAATCGGTTTTTAAAGCTTCCTCCCGGCGAATTTGCCCGATCCGGTAGCGCCAGAGCAGGTACAACAGGCTCAACAGAGACAAACCCGCCAGGATTCTGAACCATACCGTTTGCCAGAAAGGCGGACGGATGTTTATGTGCAGCCGCAAACCCGGCGCATTCCATCCCCCTTCTCTACCCGATTTTACTTCAAAAAAATAATCTCCCGGCGGCACATTGGTAAAAGCAGCCCGGTGGAGTTTCCCGTTGTCAATCCAGTCTTCCTGAAAACCGGCAAGGCGGTAAGCGTATCGGTTTTTTTCTGGTTGTGAAAAATTTGCGGAAGCAAATTCAAAGACGAAAAAATTTTGTTGCCAGCTCAGCTCGATGGTCTTTAAAAAACCGGGACTGGGCAAATGGTCGGGTTCTTTTTCAAAAACCTTGAACGAGGTGAGCAAAATCCGGGCGTCTGTTTTGGCCTTCAGCACCGAATCAGGGCTAAAAACGGTAAATCCCTCTACGCCACCGAGCATGATTTCGCCTTTACGGTTGCAGGCAATCGGCGCATCAATGAGTTCATCCCGCAGCCCGCTGCTTTGGCCGAAGGTGCGCACTTGCAGGGTTTTCGCATCTACCCGGGCTAAGCCTTTAGGCGTTCCCACCCAAATATGCCCCGCCAGGTCTTTTTGTACGCTGATGACCTGGTTGGAAGGCAACCCGTTTTGGGTGTTCAGCGTCAGAAAAGCTTCGTTTTCAGGTGCGTTGTAATCAAACCGCGATACCCCCCCCGGGTCAGTCGCAACCCAGAGATAACCCTGGCCGTCGCGACAGATCGAATTGACGATGAATGCGCCCAGTGTGCGTTCCGGATTGCTTTCTTCGCGTTGGTAAATGCTAAAGCGCCCGGTTTTTTCATCGTATCGGAATAACCCGTAATCCTGCGAGCCAATCCATACCGTTTGGCGCTGCAGATCGGCGAACACGCACGAAAGGTTGCGCCCGATAAAACCTTCCGCTTCGGCCGGTTTCCACCAGGTTTGCTGAGCGGTGCGCCATACCCAAAGCCCCGCATCGTCTGTGGCAAACCACAAATTGCCGTGGCTGTCCTCCGCCATATCCTGGAAAATAGACGCCGATCCGGGGTTGGGCATATGTTTGGGAATGGCCACTGGACTCAACTTCAAGGTTCGGGGATCCAGTAAAAACAGCTGATTCCCGGCGCCAACCCAAATGCGGCGGCGGCTGTCTTCAACCAACAGCGCTGCAACGCCGGGCAGGGCAAGGGTTCGGATTATTTTTCCGCGCTCCATCACAAAAAGCTGTTGTCCCTCCAGGTTATTGGCGTATTGCAGGCCATTGTCGGCTTCGATGAGTCGGTAAAACGGGTAGGCTTCGGGGTCGGGTGTGCTGGTCGCAACCCGGTCAAACCGAAAATGCTGTAAATCCGGATCGAAGCAGCGCAGGCCATCCTGACCGCCAAGCCAGACGAGGCCGGTCGGATCCCGGTGAACCACGCTGTCGGGGATTTCGGAATAAACTTTCGGATCCTGGTGGAAAGAGAAAGTCAACGTTCCTGTATGAAAACTGAACGTGCCGAGGTTGGTGTACAGCCATAACTCCTGCGCCGATTTCCGTTCAAGCCGGTAAATAGTTTTGTATCCGGCAGTTGCTTTTTCCGGTAAGGCCTTTTCTGCAAAAGCTTTCCAGGGGAAGGTGCGGAACTTCGTGGAATCCCGGGTATTGAAAAGCGTCAGGTCGCGGTTGTCGCAACACAGCCATAAGCGGTCGTGGGTGTCGGGCAGCAGGTCGGTGACCAACGAATTGGGAAGGGACTGGTCCTCCCGGCCGGTATTCCGCCAGGTTTTGAACCGTTCGGTGCGGGGATCGTAGCGGTTGAGGCCGTTTCGGGTGGCGATCCACAGAAAGCCCGCACCGTCCTGTTCGAGGTCAGTAATGATTTCGTGGCAAACCGTTCGATCGGGTTGCCGTGCATCAGGCAGGTATTGGCGGAAAGCGTACCCGTCGAACCGGTTCAGGCCATACGTTGTGCCGACCCACAAATAACCTGCCTGGTCGCGTAAAATGGATTGAACCTTGTTGTCGCTAAGCCCGTCCCGTTCGGTGAAATGCTGGTAGAACGGGAGGTGTTGCGCCTGTGCAGCGAAGCCAGATAACAGGAAAAGCAGCAACAGGCGCATGCACTTATTTTTTATTGGACAGATAGCCTGCCAAGGTAATCATTCCGTATCAAATTTCCCTTCGGTGATGCGCACGACGGTGTTGCCGTTGTCGCTGGTGAGCGTGCCTTCAAAAGTGCCCTCCAGGTCCATTTCACTCAGTTTTGTGAAGCGGATGGTAAAACTCTCCCCCGCTGCGTTATTCACCGCCAGCAAACGGATATCGAAAGGGTCTGTGGTGTTGGGATTCACGTATTGTACGGCCCACTTGACCGGGTCGTTTTGGTTGGTAATGGTATACGTGCCCGGCTGTTGAATATCGTACAGAGCAATGTTGAACGGCTGGGACTTATCCGGCTTCATTTCACCGGCGACAATGGTTGTACCCTTTGGATAGCCCTTGGGATTGTATGCGCCAAAAACGTCGGTGCATTCTACCAGCTTGCCGTCCACTTTCATTGTCAGGAATGGCCCGCTGGCAGTTGCAACGGTTTTGGCTTCGCCCCCGGCTTGCGGTTCGGAAGCTTTGTTGCCACAAGCCACCGCCAGCAGCAAAAACATAAAAGTTATTGACCTCATTGTGTATAAATTTTAGGTGTTTATACTTTCCCCCGAATGCCGATCGACATCATGTAGATCGCAAAAAGCGACAGCAGGGTATTCATCAGAATCATTTGAATGCCAAACAAATAGGCATCTTCCGGTTTGCCTTTGGCAAAAACCACCGGCACGCGTTCGTGCAAATCGTATTGGGTGAAGGTGAAAAAAGTAGCTGCACTGCTGCGCCCTTCGAGGGAATCGGTAGCGCCTGCTGCAACCGGGTACCGAAAAACTGGTCGGCGGGCACGCCGCTTGCCTTTGCGGACACCTGTACTTTCCATCTGCACGGAAGGACTATTCCTGCCTGCCAGAAACCCGGAAATTCGGCCCTCAACCACCTCGCCGGTTGCGCGGTACCAGACCGTTTTGACCGTAGTCCCGCCAAAAACATACAGCAGGAACCCCCCAAGCCCAAGGAAGGCCAATCGGAAAAATAATTTCGTCATTTGATGATGATTGGTGTGTGAACAAAGCCTTCAATTCCTAAGAAATACTGTCCTGCTGGCAGGTCGCCCACGTAGAAACGGCTGTCCAAACCCGTTTTAACACAGGCGCCGTTCGCCGGGTAAAGGTTCCATTGCGCAGAAGCAGGCAGGTTGTGGATTTGCACCCATTCCGATGTCGGGTTGGGAAAAATTTCCCATTCGGGCCGTTGCAGCGAAGGATTCCAGATAGAAGTTGCGCCGCCTTCTGCACCCGTGCCAATGGTTCCGGCGGGCGGGGGCACTTGCAGGGCGGCGCCATTGCCGAATTCATCCGCGCCCAGGTCAATCGCGCCGCTTCGGGGCTGGCCATCGTAGTCGCTTGTTGGCGCCGAAGCCGTTTGACCGGCGTCAATGGCAGCGCTGCCGCTCGTCAAGTGAAACTGGGCATTGAGTTGCGGATTGGTTTCCAAACTTTGCGCATCAAAACCCAGTTGCGATTTCCACTGTGCAAAGGTGCGTGCCGGCCAGTTTACCCCATCATCAAAACTGGCAACCCCGGTTGTTTTATGGTAAATATTTCGGTTGATCAGGTTGTTTCCGGTGAGCGCGCCTTCCCGGAGTTGCACGGTGTAGTCTTCATCGCCCGTACCGCTTTGGTCAACAAACAGGTTGTTGAAAACCTGGATGTTGAAGTTGGCTGGGGTCAGGGTAGTCGTTTCGCTCACATAAATTTCTCCTCGGGCAATCATCAGCGGCGCATGGTAAAGGGGAGAAGCCGTCACGACCGTATTGTTGTAGGCGGCACAGTCTTTTGCGGCAAAAAAGCCGATTCCTGCGCCGCCCGTGGTCACCACCAAATTGTTGAACGCAGTGCTGTTGAGGCACTCGTAGTAGTTGGGGTTGGCGTTGGTATCGAAAAAATCGGCGTCGGTGTAGAAGCCAAGCAGGATGCCCGCTTCGCCAGCGTTCATGATCAGGTTGCCCTCGATCACGCAGTTGGCCGCGCCGCCTTTGGCGTAAACGGCGGAAGTGGACGTGTGGTGGATATAGCAATTTTGAACCAGCATGCCGTCGCCGTTCACGTTGTCAATACCTTCTGCGTTGGGGCCGCCGTTCGCTTCCGAGTTGGAAGGTCCGATTCCGGAATTGTAGAGTTCGCAACTGATGATTTGGATTCCATCACAGCCGGGTTTGATTTTGATGCAATCGCGCCCCGTGTCGTGGATTTTGCAATTGCGCAGCGTAATGTTGCTGGCGCCGCGGCGCTCATTGGCGGGAAGCCCCCATTCCCAGTTGGTTTCAAAGCTGACGCCGTAGTAGTATCCGCCTTTGATTTCCAGATTTTCCAGCACGCCGCCCGTCACATCCGGTTCGTTGTACCAGATGCAGGAAGCAACGTCTTCGATGTTGAGCGGGGCAGTAATAATGGCCCACTCGCCGGGATAAGACCGGATGGTTAAATTGCTTTTGGGAATACGGATTTCATTGGAAGGGTAGGTTCCGTTGCGCAGCTCGATGACATCGCCCGGATTGGCCCGGTCAATGGCTTCGGGGATGGTTTTTAGCGGTTGCGCCAAGGTGCCGGCGTTGTTGTCGTTGCCGGAGGGCGAAACGTAAATGGTAGCCGCAAAGGCCGGCAAAAACCCGATGGTCAGGAAAAAGAGAAGGAATGACTTTTGCATGATCGGTTGATTTGATGCAAAAGTGAGGGCGTTCTCTCTTTTATGTTATGTTGGGTTTGTGAATGGGGGTTTTGAGTTTGTGGGTGGTTATTCCACCAACGTACCCCTCTGATGCCGCCTCTGTGATTCTGCCTGTGGGAGTGGAATTTTGCTCTTATTATAATCTTGAAAAATGGCTTATATAAGTTAACGCTTTATGGGCAATTTCCTGATTCTTATGCTATTTTCCTCGATAATCACAATTGCTCCACTTGCCAATTCCTTTTCCAAAACCGGCAAATTAGATTCAATCAAATTGAATAAAATCTTTGCACTTAATTGTTCTAAACGGAATAGGATGACGGATGGTCTATCATTCTGGTTTAAGGCAAGTAGGGTGCCAAAGTCCGTGTCATGAGTAAGAATTACCTCGCCAGATTGTTCGGCGAATTTCAGTATAACCGAGTCATCTGTGTTAACGTATCCTATTTCTACAACATGGCGAGCAGGGTATTCCAACTGATTTAAAAGGATCACAAGGGAAGGCGGTAAATTCTCATCCAGCAAAAAGGACAACATCTCAGGAAGCTTTTTGGAGCGGAATATAACGCCCACTCAACATCGTGGCTGCAAAAGAAAGCGCTTCCTGAATATCTTCCTTAGTTATCCAGTAAAATTCCTTTACAAAATCATCCGTACTCATGCCGCTTGCAAGGTAAGCCAATACTGTATCTACAGGAATACGTGTGCCTTTGATGCAAGGCTTTCCTGCGCACCGTTCCTGGTTAACGCTTATCCTTGGAAAATCAGGGAAAATCAATTCCATATGGCCAATAATTTGAAATATAAAGCATCACATGCTTTGTACAAAAGTATGGATTTTTTGTCAATATTTCGCTAGTTGTTTATAAAGTGATAATCGCGCCCTTTCTTATGTTTCTATCTACCGCACCACCACCACATCCCCCGTATACCTTACCGTCACCCCATCCACAAACATAATTTCGGCCACCCAAACAAAGGCGCCCGGGGAAACCGGTTTTCCCCGAAAGTCCCCGTCCCAGCCGGCGCTTTCCTGATTGGGCGGGAAGTTTTCGGCTTTAAAAACGTGTTCGCCCCAGCGCGACCAGATGTTGAACGAGCGGACTTCCTGCGCTTCGGGGCCGGCAAAAACCGTGAAGCGGTCGTTGATGCCGTCGCTGTTGGGGCTGAAAGAATTGGGCACATAGACGTCGCGCTGCGCGATCACCCGAACGGTGATGCTGTCAACAGTGGCGCACCCGCCGGGCGCGACCACATGCAGCGTGTAAGTAGTGGTGTGATAGGGCGTGGCTTTGGGCTCCGGGCAATCGGTGCAGGAAAGTCCGGTGGGCGGCGACCAGATAAAGGTGTCCAATGGCGTGCTTTGCGAAACGTCGAGGAAGACGCTCTCCGCCAGCAGTACGTTCAGGTTGGGGCCCAATTCGATTACAGGAATTAGCGGAGTGGCCAAGTTGCCGTCCACGGAGGTAATGCAGCCGTTGGCATCCCGAATGGTCAGGGTTTGCGGTCCGGGAGAAAGGCCCGTAAACGCAGAAATGGTGTCGAAATCACTGCCTGAAATTGCAAATTCATAAGGCGGCGTGCCGCCCGTAAAGAGGCTCGCCAGCGCGGCGCCTGTGTTGAAGCCATCGCAGCCCGGATCAACAAAATCAACCTCCAGCACCAGTTCGGGCGGGCTGTTCAGCGTTTGAGAAAGAACCAATTCGCAGTTTTTCGCGTCGCTGATTGTGACGGAGTGGACGCCCACCGGCAGGTTGCTGATGGTTGCCGTTTGGCCGCCGCTGCTCCATTGGTACGTGTACGGCGGCGTGCCTCCGGAAGGAAACGCGCTGATGCTGCCGTCCGATCCGTCAAAGCAGGAAACCTGGACGCCATTCAGGGTTGGAGCTAACAACTCCCCGGAGAGTGCCGTCGGTTCTGCCAGGTCTCCAAACAGGATGACATCGTTCCCAAAATTATCCGTTATCGTAATAAAATAAGTGCCAACAGGCAGGTTATTGATAGTCTCTTCAACATCCAATGCCGCAATGCCCCCGACGCCATTGGGCGTGCCTGCGCCAATTCTTTCCCAACTATAATTAAAAGGCGGCGTTCCGTTTTCTACCGTAAAATGCAGTTGCCCGCTCGCCTGCCCTCTGCACAAAACCGAATCGAAACGGAGCTGGCCAATGATTTCGCACTCAATGACCTGTAGCGTCAGGTTGATGGTGCTGTCGCAACCGTTGGGGGTCTCCAGACCAACCTGAAACTGGCCGGAGTCGAAAAACGGTTGGTCGCCTACGTAGATGCTGTCGCCTTCGCAAATCAGCAAGTCTAAGTTCGTCGTTGCAGCGGGCAGTACGGTGACGGTCAAAAAGATGGCACTGTCGCAGCCTTCTGTCCCGGCGAGGTGGAATTCGTATTGCCCGGGATCACAGATCGTTGTGTTGGCGCCGACCCAGCACTGGCTTTCGCAAAGCACCGTATCAATAAAGACCGGCGCTATGCTCTGTACGACAATGGTTTGGCATACAGGTGGTGCGGTATCGCAAACGTTAGAAGCAGTCGCGCAGAGGTTGTACGTGCCATTTGTGGTCCACACTCTTTGGAGGATGCTGTCCTGTTGCCCGGAAATGGGCGCTCCGTTGACCGTCCAGCTGAACATAGTTGCGCCGGAAGGAGGACTTAGGTGGTATTCCGTAATGGTGTTCCGGCAAACAATGTCATCGCCGGAAAGCACGCCCGAAGTTTCCAACGCGCCAACTGCCGTTGTGCCTTGCAGTACCTCGATGGTGTAATTGCAAACGTCGCCGGCGCTGCCGTCCATGACAAAAAAGTAATACTGGCCGATGACTAAGGGGACGGTATTGTTGAATATTGCCGTTTCGTTGTTCGCAATATCCGTATCGCAATTCGACACCAACTGGAAAGTCTGACAATTTAAACTTTGGTAAATGCCGACTTCCAACCCCTGATTCATCTGGCAGTTAAAGGCGCGGACGCTGAGTTGCAGGTTGACGCTGCCCGCAATGAACCCGATCCATTGCATGTGGTGGATCTGTGTGGTGCAAAATCCCGAAGGCGCTTGTCCCTGTTGCGGGTCGTCGTTGATGCCCGTGAAGCCGTCAATGTCGCAGATGATGCAGGCCTGGTTGCAAAAAGAAGTCATTTCCGGATTGGCGCCACAAGGCTGGGGCTGAGCCTGGAGTACCAACAGGAAAGGAAAGATCAAGAGCGCTGTAAGCGTAATTTTTTTCATAACTGGCATGTCGTCACTTTGTAAAGGCCGCAATTCGCAAAATCCTGCGGGTCGCGATAAATATACGCCCTTGAAGTGATTAGACGCGATGAATTTTCCAGTATGTCACTACGCTTACAGCCTTCTCCTTACTGCAACACCACGCGTTTCACCATGCCCGCTGTGTTTTCAGAATGCACCCGGAGGAAATAAATACCCCGTGGGCAGTCCGACAAATCAAAACGCACCACCGGCGATTCGATGCTGTTTACCGTTTCGCTTTTGATCAATACTCCTTTTGTGTCGCGTATTTCAAGGACTGCTTTTTGATGGCCATAAGCGCTGAGGTCAACGGATAGCTGGCCGGTGGTGGGGTTAGGGAAGATGCTGAAATCTGGTTGGTATGCTTGCAGGGGCAAATGATCATTTGCCCGTACGGGGGGGGGGGACAAATGATTATTTGCCCTTACAAAATCCCATCCATCCGCCGGAGTAGCCAGGCTACTCACCCCACCCGTGATACCCACATTGGCAAAAGTGGCGGTCACCGTGCTGTTGAGCTGATAATTGGTTGCCACCAAACCCATTTCCACACAATTCGCCATGTTGATCGTAGCGGCCATCACCTGGATCCATTGGATGCCATTGGAGGAGGTATAGCCAGTGAATTGATTACCCTGGCGCACTAAGCGCAGCCAAAAGCGATTGAGCGCCGAAGATTGCTGCGGATAAGCCTGCGCATTGGTCGTGTACCGCGCCTCACGCCGGGAAAGGTTGCTGTTCCGGTTGGTCATCAACTGTATTTTTTTGGCGCCAGCGCTGTTGTTTTCGCGCATAACCAAGCCTGCCCAGCCGAAACTATTTCCCGAAATGCTGACTACCTGTGTGGTAATGCTGCCGTCGCCACAAAGCTGCTGTTGCGCAAAAGCCATGGCATCACTCGTGAAAGGGTTGGCATAGTAACAGTTCGTGCTGGTAAGGGTAAACTGCTGTTTCAAGGTGTTAAAGCTGACTTCATTGCCATTGGCACAATTAATGCCATTGGGCTGCTGGCTGAAATCGCAGGGCAAACCAGTGACCACAACCTGACCGGTACAGGTGGCACTATTGCCATTGATGTCGGTTATGGTAGCCGTTACCGGAATGGTTTGTCCAAGCTGTTCACAAGTGATTACAGCTGGTGTGAGTACGATATTTTGTACGCCACAATTGTCGCTGGCTTCTACCAGATCATCAGGGTCCAGCGTGAATTGATCCTGCCCGTTGAACGTTAAGGTTTGATTGAAGCAAAGGGTAGACGGCGGTGTATTGTCTAACTTGGTCACTGGGAACGTACACGATGTTGTCAAACCATTCACGTCCGTTGCGGTGAGTGTGATGGTGAGGTTACCCGAGCTGGAAACAATGGTACCTGCCGTGGGCGATTGGGTCACGTTGGACACCCCGCAGTTATCGCTGGCCGCAGCAAGGCTGGTGTAGTTTGGAAGCGGGGCGGAGCAGTTTGGGCCGAGGATCAGGGTTTGCAACGGCGGGCAGGTAATGGTTGGAGGGGTATTGTCTGTTTTTTGCACCATAAAAGTGCAGGACGCAGGAAAATTACTCTTGTTTTTTACCGTAAGGGTCACTTCTATTGGGCCGGCGCCGCTAACTGGAGTCCCCGGAAGCGGAGATTGGAGGATGGACGAGATGCCACAGTTTTCCGTAATACCAACTAAATCCCGGTAATCGGGGAGTACGGCGTTACAGGCTCCATCCAAAACAAGCGTTTGCATCGGTGGGCAAACCAGCTCCGGCGGGGTATCGTCTACCACGACAACTAAAGCTAAGCACGAGACACTGGCGGTATTATTGCCATTAATGGCGGTTACGCTCACAATGTTATTCCCGATATCGCTACAATCAAATAGGGTCTGGCTAAGCGTAATGGCACTGATGCCTTCACAAGTAGGGGTGATTTGCGACAGTACATTGTCGGGAATGATGACGGCAAAATTGCCTTCATTCAAAGTGACCGTATGATTCCCGCAAAAAATGGAAAATACGGTAGGCGTACCGGTGCAGGAATAAGCAATACTCCCGGCGATTGGCGAAAAATTTGTTCCGCCCGGTGTCATGTTAAACTGTGAAGCGAGCGTTGTATTGACAAAACTCCCCCCTCCGCCACCGCCACCGCTGAAACCTCCGCCACCACCTCCGCTAAAGCCACCGCCACCGCCTGCACTTCCACCAGTGATCAGGCCACCAAGCAATGCACCGCCGCCACCGCCAAATCCAAAGCCGCCTTTCATAAATACAGAACTGCTAAAAAAGGAACAGTTTGCGTTACTTCCCCCTGCCCCTCCCGTTACCAGTCCGGCTTGTCCGCCCAAAATCTCAGCTCCGCCAAGGCATTCCAGGTTGCCTCCTCTGGAAAACCTGCCTCCGCCACCACCGGCAGAATAAGCGCTGCCGCCGCCGGCGCCATTGGTTCCACCTACCCCGGGGCCTGTCGTAGCCGAACCATTTCCCCCGGCTTGAGTCGCCCTGCCACCCTGCCCCGGTTTATGATCAACACAAATGCCTGCAAAAACACCCTGGTAAGCGCCGCCACCGCCACCAGCTACCAACAGCAGGTTGAATTCATTGCTGCCGGGGAGTCGAAGCAATACCGCCGAACCACCACCGCCACCACCACCGCCTACTGCTACGCCCACTATTTCGCTTGTGAGCGGGGATTCTCCGGTTTCTCCGACAACGAACCGGATGGTTGAGCAAGGAGGGATTTCATTGGGGCCCTGACCTACCGGGAACACTGCGGTAACGGTTGCGCCTGAGCCACCCGGTGCAGAACATCCCACACCACCCTGGACAAAAACGCTTCCTCCTGTTCCCCCTTGAGCTTCAAAGCTAATGCTCGTAATTCCGGCAGGAACGATGAAATCCTCGAATGATCCGGAATAATTTATAACCTGACCGGACGCTGTTGTATTCAAATAAGGCTGTGCGGACGATTGAAAAACGCCGCTCAAAGCCAAAAGTGCGGAGAAGAATAAGGAATGATAGTTCATATTGCTTGCAAGGTTAATGGAAAATACAAATCAGTCTGGTCTAAAGGCTATCCTGAATATTGCCGATGCCAGACAGGGCAAAGGTGTGCCCAAAGCAAGTCCGAACAGGTGGAAAATCCGGTTTAAGAAGTGGATAGACTAACCAGGAGGTGGATTATTTAACGAAGGAGGTGGATTGGATAACGAATCATTGTTTTCTGAAGGAACTGGGCGGTCCCCCGTATTCTTCCGCAAAGACCCGGCTAAAGTATTTGGGGTCGTTGAACCCGGTTTCGTAGGCAATTTCTGATATGCTCAATTCGCTGGCGCCGAGTAGTTCCATGGCGCGGCGCAAACGCATTTTTCGGATAAAAAGAGAGATCGGCATGCCTGTTAAAGCGTTGATTTTTAAGTTCAAATTGGTATGACCCATGCCCATCTTGCGGCAAATATCCTGCGGAGTCAATTCTGGGTTACTAAGTTCAGCAGTTACAACGGCGCGCAATTTTTGAAGAAAAGCGTCTTCAGCGGAATGGCCGATGGATGAAGCAGCCGTGGTTTCACCAATCGCTGTGGCTTTGTAGCGGGCTTGAAGCTTGTCCCGCAACTGAATAAGGTTGTCGAGGATCACCAAAAGCTCTTCCTGAT